>DASYUQ010000116.1 GCA_036001065.1 Candidatus Methylomirabilota bacterium | reverse complement strand
CGCCTCGGGTCGGCCATGGCCTCGATCTGCGCGTCCGAGAGGTCGCGGACCAGCCGGAGCGGCCCGAACATCTTCAGGTTCTCCTCGAAGTACCCCGCCGCGGCCTTGATGGCGTTCTCCTGGGTATCGGCCAGATGGAAGTGGAACCCGATGTTGAGGCCCTCGCCGAGCTGCGCGTCACGGCCGGCGCGGCGCCGCGCATCGCGGTAGCCTTCCACGACGCTCTGCAGGGCGCCGCCCTCGGCCACGCCGCCGCCGATGATCCCCTTGATCCCGTGCTTGACCATGAAGTCGAGGCCGCGCCGGGAGGCGCTCTGGATCGGCTGCCAGCACTCGACCGGGTGGGTCGGCCGCGGCACCAGGGTGATCTCCCGCAGCTCGTAGCCGCGGTAGGGGACGCGGGGCGGAATGGTGTAGTGCTTCCCCTGATGGGAGAAGGACTCGCTGCTGAAGGCCTTGAAGATGATGTCGACCTGCTCTTCGAAGAGGTCCCGGTTGGCGGCCTGGTCGAGCAGGGGAGAGCCGAAGGTCTCGACCTCGCGGGTGTGATAGCCGCGCCCGACGCCGAAGATCACGCGCCCGCCCGTCAGGATGCTCGCCGCGGCGAAGTCCTCCGCCAGCCGCAACGGATGCCACATCGGGGTGATGTTGAAGCCGCAGCCGAGCTTCAGTCGCTGCGTCCGGTGCGCGAGGTCGACGGCCAGCAGGAGGATGTTCGGGATGCACTCGTAGCCTTCCGGCTGGAAATGATGCTCCGCGAGCCAGAGCGCATCGTAGCCGGCACGATCCATCAGTTGCGCGATGGCGCGCGCCTTGTCGTAGGCGGTGACGAGGTGCTCGTTGGGGAACCGGCGGTCGTTCACCGCGGTGCCGCCGTATCCGATGTCGTCCATGTCGACGTGGCCGGCGTAGATCGTGTCGAATTTCGTGATCATTCCTCAGCTCCGGGCGGCAATGTTCGCGGCGACGGAGTCACGGTGTCGCCGCGCCGCTGAAGTATACTGCGCCGGCGCGCCCTCCGCCGGGTAGAATGACTCGCCGCCAAGGAGGCAGCGACGATGGACATCGGCTGTCACCTGCCCACGCAGGGCCCCGTCGCGACCCGCGACGCGCTCCTCACGTTCGCCCGCGAGGCGGAGCGCCGCCGGATGGCGTCGCTCTGGGTGAGCGATCACGTCGTCTTCCCGCGCACCGCGACCGGCAGCTATCCCGGGGGACGGTTTCCCCACCCGCCCGACAAGGCCTATCTGGAGCCCGTAGCGGTGCTGGCCGCCGCGGCCGTGTGCACGACCGAGGCCCGGCTCGGCTCGTCGGTGTTCATCCTCGGCCACCGGCACCCCGTCGTGATGGCCAAGATGCTGACCACGATCGACGCGCTCTCCCAGGGGCGCCTGATCTGCGGGGTCGGCGTCGGCTGGTGGAAGGAAGAGCTGGAGATCCTCGGCGCGCCCTTCGGCGCCCGCGGCCGGCAGGCCGACGAGATCCTGCGGGTCTTCAAGGAGCTGTGGACCGCCGACAACCCGCGGTTCGAGGGCGAGTTCTTCCGCTTCCACGACATCGGCTTCGCGCCCAAGCCGGTGCAGAAGCCGCATCCGCCGATCTGGGTCGGCGGCGACAGCCCGGGCGCCTTCCGGCGCGTCGTCACGCTCGGCGACGGCTGGCACGCCACCTCGAAGACGCCCGCCGAGCTGCGCGAGGCCCTGGCGCGCCTGCGCGCCGCCGCCGACGCCGCCAAGCGTCCCTGGGAGTCGATCACGCTGTCGCTGCGCTTCAGCCTGAGCGACGAGCTGCTCCGGCAGGGCGCGCAGGCCGTCGTCGACCGGCTGTGCGAGTACAAGCGCCTCGGCCTCGCGCACATCATGATCGACTTCCGGCGGGACGACCTCGGCCGGATGCTCGAGCTGCTGGAGCTGGTCGCGACGACGGTCCGCCCCGCCGTCGACGCCGCCTGAGGCCGACCGTGGCAACGCCCGGGATCGGCCTCACGCGGTTGCAGCACCTGGTCCTGTGGGTGGCGGACGTCGAGCGCAGCGTGCGCTTCTACCGCGACGCGCTGGGCTTCGAGGTGAAGTCGCGCTTTCCGGGCGCGGCCTTCCTGAAGATCCCCGGCAGCCCCGACGACCATCACCTCGGCCTGTTCGAACAGACCGGCGTCCCGCGGCCCGACGAGCGGGTGGCGCGCATGTACCACTCGGCGTGGGAGGTCGGCGAGCTCGGCGACCTGGCGCGGGCGCGCGAGCGGCTGATCGAGGCCGGCGCGCTGGTCGGCTCGTCGGACCACGGCGTGAGCCTGTCGCTCTACGCGAAGGACCCGGACGGGCTGGAGTTCGAGATCTTCTGGACGGTGCCCGGCGGCACCTCGGTCGGGACTAGGCCGCTGGACCTCGAGGGCGAGCTGGCCCGGAGAGGGATCACGATGCGGTAGGTTTCAGGGCTCGGGCGACGACCGGAACATCGTCACGCCCAGCCGGTCCGCCACGGTCTTGAGCTCATCGAAGATCGCAGGCGGGAGGGGGATGCCCTCCTGGCGGCGGCGCTCGAGGGTGCGGGTTCCGCGCTCGCCGGGCATGAGGATCTCGACGACATCGGGATCGCGCGGCAGCGCCTTCAGCGCCCGGATCAGGCGGTCCACCTCGCGTCGGAACGACCGCGGATCGCCGAACCGGGCCAGATCGATCGCCAGCGCGAGGCCGTTCTGCCGGTGCCGGCGTCCCTCGGCCGTGCCCTCCAGCGCGTCGGCCAGGATCGGGTTCGAGACGACGAGGCTGGTGATGCATTCGATCATCAGCGACAGGCCCGAGCCCTTGGGGCCGCCCAGGGGTAGCGGGATCCTGGCCGCCCGCGGATCGGTCGCCGGATTGCCGTGCCCGTCGAGCGCCCACCCTGGGGGAATCGGCTGGCCGGTCTTGCGGGCCTGCATCAGCTTGCCCATCGAGACGAGGCCCATCCCCATGTCGAGGACGACGGGCCCGCGATCGCCTCCCGGAACCGCGATCGAGATCGGGCTCGTCCCGACTCCGGCGGCGCGGGCGCCGTGATAGGCCATGAGGGGAATCGTCCCGGCCAGGGCGATGGCCGCCGTCCCTTCTTGCGCCGCCCTCAGCGTGTAATAGCCCAGCGCCGCCGCGTGCGTCATTGCCCGCACCAGGGCCAGACCGACCCCGGCCTCCCGGGCCTTCCGCACGGCCGCGGCCATCGCCGAGGTCATCGCGACCGGGCCGGCCGCGCGGTCGGCCTCGATCAGGACCGCCGCGGCCGTCTCGGTCCGCACCGACATGGCCGGAGTCGGATTGAGGTCGCCGGCGCCGATCAGCTCCACGTAGCGCGGGATCCGCATCACCCCGTGGGACTCCACCCCGCGGAGATCGGCCCAGACCAGGACATCCGCCACGATCCCGGCGTGCGCCTCGGGCATGCCGGCGCGCACGAACACGTCCCTGGCAAAGCGCTCGAGCGCGTCGGCGGTGACGACGGCGGCCGCCTGGCCCGTGGCCTCGCGGTTCGTCGCGCTCATCGTGGCCCCACTGACAGCGGAAAGTGCTTCTCGAGCCAGGTGCGCACGAGGTTGATGACCAGCGCGTTGCCTTCCGCCAGCATGAAGTGGTCGACGTTCGCCACCAGGTGCAGGTCCGTCGGCTGGCCGGCATGCCGGAAGAGGTCGATCGACTGCTCGGTGGGAGTCACGGAGTCGTTCGCGGGGTGCAGGAGCAGCAGCGGCCGCGGCGCGATCTTCCCGACCACCTGGTTGGCCTTGAAGGCGTACATGCTCTCGACCACCTCGAACGGGAACTCCATGATCGAGCCCGGCGACAGGTTGTTGCGGAGGGTGGGAGGGATCGGGACGATGTCGTAGCGCGGGACCATGATCGACTTGCCGGTCCGTTCCCGCTGCCGGCGCCCCTCCTCCAGCATGGCGGTGAACTTCTTCCAGGCTTCGGGCGACTCGTGCTGCTTGCGGAACTTCTTCTCGCCGTCACCCCAGCCGCCGGTGGAGATGCAAGCGGTGACCCGGGGGTCCACGCCGGCGGAGTAGACGGCGACCGCCGCCCCGAAGCTGTTCCCGATCAGGGCGACGCGCTGCGGATCCACCTCGGGCCGGGTGGCGACGAAGGAGAGCGCGTTCTTCGTGTCCTCGACCTGTTCCAGGCAAATCACCCGCCCGCGCGGGCCCTCGCTCTCGCCGCAGCCACGGAAGTCGAAGCGCAGCGTGACATAGCCGAGGTCCGCGAGCATCCGGGCGACCACCAGGGAGACACCGCCGTCCTTGTTGCTGCCGAACCCGTGGAGCACCAGGAAGGCCGGCCGGCGCTCACGCGGGCCGCGCCCCGCGGGCGTATGCAGCACGCCTGCGACCTTCAAACCGTTGGAGGGGAACGAAACGCGCTCTTCCATACGGCCCTCCTGGCGGGCGCTGGCCTTGCTACTGGTTGAGGAGCGGGATAATCCTGGATCCTGAGGGCGGGTCTCGGGGCCTGTAGTCAGCCGTCCACGCCGTGGGGCGGGCGTCCCGGCGAGGCGTCCCGCGCGACCGCCGCCCCGGCCTGCCCGGCCAGGAACTGGCGCAGCTCCTCGTCGGTACGTCCGGCCGCGAACTCGCGGAAGCTGTCCCCGTTCCGTCGTCTGGCCAGATACGCTCGCAGGAGCCGTTCGATCGCATCCGGCACCTCGGTGGCCGGGGCGCGATAGCCGATGGGGCGCGCGGTGCGCTGGTGCTTGCCGACGGCGCCGCCGACGCAGAAGTAGTAGGCGTCGACCATCGTCCCTTCG
Organism: Candidatus Methylomirabilota bacterium; assembly: GCA_036001065.1. Classification (NCBI taxonomy): domain Bacteria; phylum Methylomirabilota (SeqCode); species Candidatus Methylomirabilota bacterium. The sequence goes on along the minus strand of DASYUQ010000116.1, from coordinate 116,247 downwards.
ACCTTCGTCTTCTTGCCCTCGATTCCGAGGTCCGCGATCCAGTGCTGCCCGCAGCTGTTGGGGCAGCCGGTGACGTGGATCTTCAGATGCTGATCGAAGTCCGGCATCCTCGCTTCCATCTCTTCCACCAGCCAGCGCGCGAAGCCTTTGGTCTCGGTGAGGGCCAGCTTGCAGAACTCCGTGCCCGTGCAGGCGATGGTGCCCCGCCAGAACGGCGAGGCCTGAAGCCGCAGATCCGCCGCCTCGATCTCCCGGGCCAGGGCCTCCGACTGCGGGCGGCGCGCGTTGAGGATGATCAAGTTCTGCATCGTGGTCGTGCGCAGCTCGCCGGTGCCGTAGCGGTCGGCGAGATCGGCCATCGTCCGCATCTGGTCGGCGGTCAGGCGTCCCCGCAGCACCGCGACGCCGGCGTAGACGTACCCGTCCTGCTTCTGCGCGTGGATGCCGACGTGGTCGCGGTAGACGTCCTCCGGCGGCACCTCGGTCACCGCGGGCTCGAGCGAAAAGCCGAGCCGCCGCTCGAGCTCCTCCTGGAAGCGCTCGGCGGTCCAGCCGTGCTGGAGGAAGAGGAACTTCAGCCGCGCCTTCTCGCGGTCCTGGCGCAGCACGTTGCTGTCGCGGAAGATCTCCGTGATCCCGCGGACGACGGGCAGGGCCTGGTTCGCGCGGACGAACGCGCCGAGCCGCAGGGCGAGATGCGGGTTGGTGGAAAGCCCGCCGCCCACGCGGACGGAGAAGCCGACCTCGCCGCTGGCCGGGTGGCAGACGGCCGTCATCCCGATGTCGTTGATCTCCGGATACGAGCACCACGCCCGGCAACCGGTGATCGTGATCTTGTACTTGCGGGGGAGGTTGTAGAAGTCGGGGTTGCCGTTCAGCATCCGGGTGGCGGCCTGGACCAGGGGCGAGGCGTCCAGCAGCTCGTCAGCGTCCACGCCGGCCATCGGGCAGCCGGTGACGTTACGGGTCACGTCGCCGCAGGTGCCCATCGTGGTGAGCCCCGACCGCCAGAGGCTCTCCAGCAGATCCGGTAGATCTTCGATGGGAACCCAGTGAAGCTGGATGTTCTCGCGGACCGTGATGTCGGCCTGGCCCCGCGCGCTGCGCTCGGCGAAGCGGGCGATCATCCGGAGCTGGTGCGAGAAGAGCTGGCCGTTGGGGATGCGGATCCTGACCATGAAGTAGGGCACGGCCTTGCCCTCGCCGGCCTTGCCCCCGACGGCGCCGATGCCGTCGCCCTGAGTGTAGACGCCCCACCAGCGGAAGTAGGTGTTGAGCCACGCCGCCGGGATGGACTGATAGCCCTCGCGGGCAAAGCGCCGGATCGCTTCGAGCTGCTCCCAGGGGTTCAGCTCCCGCTTGAGCCGCTCGGCCCGCTGGGCCTTGGTCTCCTTCTTGACCTCGGCGGGCGCCGCGGGCGCCGCGGTGGCGACGTCGGCCCCGCGCACCCAGTTCCGGAGGATCTCCGCGACCTCGGGCCGGGCGAACTCCGTGGGGACCAGCTCGCCACGTCCCAACAGCTCGCGCACCACCGCGCCGCTCAGGGCCACGCGATCCTGCGATCCGTGCGGGCAGGTTTTGGGCGAGGTCACGGTTTCGCAGCGGCGGCAGTAGAACGTTTCGTCGAAGAAGAGGGGGATGATGCCCAGCTCCTCCGGCGCGAACGCGCCGAAGATCTGGTCGACGGTCATCGGGGTGAAATCGCGCTCGATCCCCGCATACTCGCGTCCCACGATGAAGTGGGTGCACCCGTAGTTCTTCCTCACCAGGGCGTGGAACAGCGTCTCTCGCGGACCGGCGTAGCGCATGGCGCCGGGGAAGACGGCCAGCACGACGCGGGTCTTCGGATAGTACTGCTCCACGAGCACCTGGTAGCAGCGGACGCGCACCTCCGACGGCAGCTCGTCCAGTTTGGTCTGGCCGACCAGCGGGTGGATGAACAGCCCGTCGAGCGGCTCCAGCGCGCACTTCTGGATGTACTCGTGGGCGCGGTGCATCGGCTGGTGGCTCTGGAAGCCGACCACGGTTTGCCAGCCAAGCTCGCGGAAGCGCGCCCGGGCATCGGCGGGATCCAGCCGGTACGGCTCAAAGCCCTTGAGCGGCGGCCGCGCGATGAGATCGACCGGGCCCGCCAGCAAGACGTCGCCGCGCGTGAGCTGGTAGGAGGCGCCGGGATGGCGCGGGTCGTCGGTGCCGTAGACGAGCCGGGCCTCCTCGCGGCCGTCGTAGGGAAAGCGCTCCTGGAGGTGGAGGATGCCGATCGGCTCCTCCCACGGCGTAACGAGCGCGATGTCCTCGCCCTCTCGCAGCTCGTCGGCGGCGGCCCGCCGAACCGCGAGCGTGATCGGCAGCGTCCACGGAAGCCCCCTGGCCAGGCGCATCTCGCGCAGCACGGCCCGGTAGTCGGCCTCGCCCATGAACCCCTCGAGCGGGCTGTAGGCGCCGACGGCGAGGAGCTCGAGATCGGACATCATCCGGGCGTTGAACGAGATCCGCTTCAGCGACGCGGCGCGCGCCCGGGCGTCGCGGAGCGCGTCGCCGCGCAGGACCCGATCGATCAACCGGCCGCCGTGGGGAGGAGGAACGTCCACCATCTTTCGCGCACGTTACTATTGCCGATCGATGATGTCAAAAGGCCCGCGGCGCGCCGCGCCGGGACTTGCCATTGCCGGAGAGTACGCGGTAGGAAGAAGGCTCTCGCGATCGGTCAGCAGCTGCTGGCGGAGGCCGGCTACCCCAGCGGCTTCGATGCCGGGGATCTGTATCCATTCCCCCCAATTCCCCGCTGGGGGAGGCGGTCGCGGGGTATCTCGGAGCCGTGGGGATCAGAACGAAGATCCGGTCGATGGAGCGTGCGGCCTTCGTGACGGGACCTGCGCCTGTGGCGCCGATCCCGACGTCGACGCGCTCGGCGCCCCTGGAAGTGGTGCGGCTGAAGAAGAACTGACCCGCCGGCGACGCCGTGTTGCCGGTACATCCGCGGCGGGCCGGGCAGAGGAAGCCCGGCCCGCCGCGGGGCTACGCCTACTTCAAGCCCTCGATCCCCGCCCGCCCGATCTGGGCGTCCTGCTGGGAAGTCACGCCGGAGACGCCGATCCCGCCGGCGATCCTCCCGTCGATGACGATGGGCAGTCCGCCCTCGAGGGGGCTGGCGCCGGAGAGTCGGAGGAGGCGCAGGTTTGCGCCGCCCTGCCCGACGAGGTCCTCGAACACCTTGGTGGGCCGGCGGAAGGCCACCGCCGAGTATGCCTTGTCGCGCGCGACCTCGATGCTCCCGAACTGCGCGCCGTCCATGCGGTGGAGCATCACGACGTTGCCGCCGGAGTCCAGGATGGCGATCACCACGTTCCAGTTGTTCTTGCGCGCCTCGGCCTCCGCGCCCGTCATCACCTTTTTGGCCTGCTCGAGCGAGATCGGGGTGCCGTAGGGCGGCGGCGCCTGCGCCTGCGCGCTTGCCGAAGCGGCCGCGAAGACGAGCACCGTGCCGACGACCAGGGACAGGAGCCTTTCCATCCTCATGGGTGTCCTCCTCGTGAAACGGACGTTGGGGGTTGACGCCGCCTACGGCCGGCGTGGTGAGGGCCAGGCGGACAACTCCGCGCCGGCTCCCGGCGTTCCCTGCGACACTCCCTCCTTCCGGGCAGCAGTCACCGCTGCGAACTCGCTGCCTCCCGGCGGACCGCCGTCGCCGGGGTGGGGAACTCTTCAGGGTCGATCGGGATTTCGACGACCGCGGGCTTGCCGGAGGAGAGCGCCGCCTGAATCGCGTCGCCGACCTGATCGGGGTGGTCCACATAATACCCCTCGGCGCCGAAGAGCCTGGCGTACTGGTCGTAGCGCGGGTTCCCGATGTCACAGCCGATGTACCGCCCGCCGTAGAAGTGCTTCTGGTAGGCCTTCTCCGATCCCCAGCACCCGTTGTTCATCACCACGGTCACGACGTTGATGCCGTGCCGCACGGCCGTCTCCAGCTCCTGAGCGTTCATCAGGAAGCCTCCATCCTCGTGGATGGCGAGCACCGGCGCCTGGGGGCGGCCGAGCTTGGCGCCGAGGGCCTCGGGAAAGGCGAAGCCCAGCCCTCCGAGATCGAGCGGCGTGAGAAGCGTGCGGGGCCGCGCGAAGTGCAGGCGATCGTATCCGTAGGCGGGTGCCGCTCCGGCATCGAGGGTGACGATCGTCTCCGGCGGCAGGGCGCGACGCAGCTCCGCATAGACACGCTGAGGCTTCATGGGCTTCGCCTCGAGGCCGGCCTCGGCCGCGAGCCGAGCGCGGCGCTGGTCTCGAAGGGTTTCCGCTTCTTTCCGCCACGCCGGCCGGTCGTGGGAGACGCCGTCCCCAGCGAGCGCCTCGAGGAGGGCCAGGCAGGCTTCCCGGGCGTCGGCCTGGATGCCGACGGCGACCGGATAGTAGCGACCGATGTCGCGGCTGTCGACGTCGATCTGGATGATCGGCGTCCCCGGCCGGATGTAGCGATCGTCGAAGTGGGACGTGAAGTGCGCGAGCCGCGAGCCGACGACCAGGAGCAGGTCGGCCCGTCGGCAGGCGGCGGCCGCCTCCGGTGAGCCGGCGCGCCCGAGGGGGCCTACATATAAAGGATGCGCGTTGGGCACGGCGTCGTTCCGGCCGTAGGCGGTGATCATCGGCATCGAGCACTGCTCGCCCAGGCGAACGACCAGCGCGTTGGCATCGGCCCGGCTGACACCGCCGCCGACCAGCAGGAGGGGGCGCTCCGCCTGGCGCAGCCGACGCGCCGCCTCGCGAATGGCCTCCGGGTGGGGCGGCTGCGGCTGAGTGACCCGGTACCTTTCGGGGGCGAGGAGCTCGGCGCTCACCACCTGGTCGTTCAGGACGTCGCGAGGAATCTCGACGAAGACGGGGCCGCGACGGCCCGTCATGGCGGCGCGAAACGCCGAGCGCAGCAGCTCGGGGATGCGTTCGGGCCTGGTGATCTGGACGGCGAGCTTGGTCACGGGTCGGAACATGCTGATCAGGTCGAATTCCTGGAACGCGTCTTTCTGGGAATGCTCCAGGGAGATGCCCCCGACGAGGACGACGACGGGGGAATGGGCCACGTACGCCGCCGCCACCCCTGTCAGGAGGTTGGTGGCCCCCGGACCGCTGGTCACGAGGCAGACGCCCGGCAAATCGGTCACGCGAGCCAATCCGTCGGCCATGAAGGCGGCGGCCTGTTCGTGGCGCACGTTGATGTACGCCACGCTGCGCTCGTCGTAGAGCGCATCGAGGACGTCCAGGAACGTCGCGCCCACGATCCCGAAGATGTGCCGCACCTGCTCGGCCTTCAGCAACTCGACCACGGCCTGTCCGCCCGTCAGCTTGTCCATGCCGGCGCCTCCTCGTGCGGTCCGGAGAATATAACTCAGGCGCGGCAGCCCTGGCGGCGCGTCTCAGCGGAGGCGAAGGGTGGGCACGCAGCCAGGCCGAGGAGCGGGCAGCACCCCGCGCGTGGGTGCGCTACAATGCTCGTCGTCACGCGGGCCACGGCGACCGGGCCGTCGCCCCGTATCTGACCGGTCATGGAGGGCACCATGGCGAACGACGTTCCCGCACCGCCGGCCCACCCCCAGCCTCCCCGCGGCATCAACCACGCGGTCCTCAACGTACGCGACCTCGAGGTCTCACACCGGTTCTGGACCGACAACCCCGTCTTCGATGCGCCCACGGCCCGTCCGGTCGCCGGCCGGCCATAAGATCCCAGGAGACCGCTTGCCATGACCGAGACGCCGAAGCTGATGCTGGAGAAGGACGGGCCGATCGGCTGGATCGTCTTCAACCAGCCGGAGAAGCGCAACGCCGTGAGCCAGGAGATGTGGCAGCTCATGCCGGATTACGTCCACGACCTGGCCACCGACGACACCATCCGCGTGGTCATCCTGCGCGGTGCCGGCGACCGGGCCTTCGTGGCCGGCGCCGACATCTCGCAGTTCAAAGACCGCCGCCGCAACATGGCCGACGAGGAGGAGTACCGCCAGATCTCCGCCCGCGGGCAGGAGGCCCTGGCCACGCTGTCGAAGCCTCTGCTGGCCATGATTCACGGCTACTGCGTCGGCGGGGGCGTCGGCATCGCCCTCACCTGCGACATCCGCATCGCCGCAGACGATGCCCGCTTCGGCATCCCAGCGGCGCGCCTGGGCCTCGGCTACCACCACCGCGGCATGGAAAAGCTGATGGCGCTCGTCGGGCCCGCGTACACCAAGGAGATCTTCTTCACGGCCCGCACCGACTTCAGCGCCCCGGACGCGCTCCGCATGGGGCTGGTGAACCAGGTGGTGCCGAAGGCGGAACTGGAAGGCTTCACCCGCGACTACGCGCTGACGATCGCGCGGAACGCGCCCCTCACGCTGCGCTCGGCCAAGGCGACCGTCGAGCAGCTGCTGCGTCCCGCGGCCGAGCGCGATCTGGCCTTGCTGGACAAGCTGATCGCCGACTGCTTCAACAGCCAGGACTATCAGGAGGGCGTCAAGGCCTTCTCCGAGAAGCGCCGTCCCCAGTTCCACGGGCGCTGAGCGGGCCTCCGGCACGCCAGCCCGGCCCGCCTGGCCGGCGCTGTGCACGGGGGTGGCGTCCGCTGTGCAAGAGCCTTGTCAAACGGCGGCCGTCATCGCCTCCAACGTCGTGCCACGCCATCGGGTTCGTCGGCACGTGCTTTGCTCGTCTCCGGCATTGGAGAACAATTACAACCAATGCCCTCGTTCGTGATCGTCACGACGCGCGACCTGCCCGAGGCCTACGTGCTCGCCAGGTTTCTCCAGGACCGGAGGCAGCGCTTCGGCATCCTCAACATCACAGGGCGGCCGCTGCGCGACGCGGTGCGGGTCCTGCGCCGGCTGCGCAGGAATCGGGGGGCGCTCTATCTCACCGACCTCGCCCTGCGCAAGGTCCTGGGGGCCGTCCATCAGCCGTGGCCGTGCGCGTTCCCCGATGTCGATCGCGCTCTCGCCGCGCGGCTCAAGGCGTTTGCGCCTCATCTCGACTGCGTCGACCCGCACGGGGACGAAGCGCTCTCCTTCGTGCGACGATTCGATCCCGACTACATCCTGCTGGCGGGGGCGCCCGTCCTCCGGCCCGCCCTCTTCGGGCTCGCGCGCCATGGCGCCTATAACCGCCACCTCGGGCTGCTGCCGTTCTATCGCGGCTCCGACTGTCCGATCTGGGCCCTCGCCTGCAACGACGTCGAGCGTGTCGGCTTCACGATCCACGTCGTCGCCGAGAAGGTCGATGCCGGGGACGCCCTGGTGACTGCGCGGGTGCCGGTGACGCCCGGGTGGTCGTTCGAGGAGTACCTCGCCGAGATCCAGGTGCGCGCGTCCCACGCGTTCCTCGCCGTCGTGCAGGACCTCATCGGCGGCGAGGAGCCGACCCGCACACCGCCGGAGGCCGGCGGCCGCTACTACCCGCCCGCCGGTCTCTCTACCGTTCGCCGGGCCTACCTCAACTACGCCCGCCTGATCGGGGAGTTCGCAGGAGCGCCCGCGCAGCGGCCGGTCGCGCCCTTCTGAGCGCCCCGACGGGGTTCGTTCTCCTCGCCGTCATCGCGGCATCGCCTCCGCGATCATTTTGACGATCAGGCTGACGGCGTCGCTCATCGCCTCGCTCATGCTTTCCTCGTAGCCCCGGTGTGCTGTCGTATTGGGCGCCGTGATGACGAGCGGCCGCGTTGCGCAGCCGAGCGCGACGAGACAAAGGAGGGCGACCGCGGACAACCTAGGGCAGGTGTTTCAGCGCTGTCAAGGCAGCCGCCGCCCCGCCCCGTCACGGCGCCCGATTTCGCTGCTCCCGCGTGCGCCTGCTCGCATAACATCGCATATGGCCTCCGCGGCAAGCTTGAACGAAGAGGAGAAGGAGGTAACAGCATGGCGGCTGAAGCTCGCCGCAGGTATGTCAAGATCGGCATCCTTCTGGTGCTCCTCAGCCCTGTGATTGTCCTTGCGGTGAGTTTTGTCGTCATGTTCGTGAGAGCCAGCAACCAGGCCGAAGTCTTCTGTGCCCAGGTCGTGGTTGGTGGGCCCATCGAAGGACTCGAGGCGAAGGCCCAACAACTCGGGCTCGCCGTCCGGTCCCACCCGGCTGAGGGCGCACAACCCGCAGTCATCGTTGCCGTCGCACGTGGGCCGTATTGGCCTCGCTGCATCGTGGAGCATATCAACGGCAGGGTGGTCGGAAAGCGGACCTCCTCCAGCGCGTAACCGGCATGAACCGCGCCTCGGGCCTCACGGAGAGCTGGGAGAAGGGGTGACAGCCCCCAGAGAGGATTCAGTGGTTGGCTGCTTGCTCGGCACGGCGGTCGGGGACAGCGTGGGGCTGCGCTACGAGGGCCTGTCGAAGGGCCGGCAGCGGCGGATGTATTCGCAGATCTCCGGTCCCCGTCTCATCTTCGGGCGAGGGATGGTTTCCGACGACACCGAACAAACGTGCATGGTTGCCCAGGCCCTCATCGTCTCTGCCGGAAGCGTCGAAATGTTCGCTCAGAACCTGGCGGGGCAATTTCGTCGGTGGCTCCTGGGCTTCCCCGCGGCTGTTGGGTATGCGACTCTCCGCGCCATCACGCGACTATGGCTTGGATATCCAAGCCATCGGAGCGGCGTTTTTTCCGCCGGGAACGGCCCGGCGATGCGAAGCTCGATCCTCGGCTTGTGTTACGGCCACGACGTCCAACGCCTCCGCGCCCTGGTGAGCGCCTCCACCCGAATCACGCATACCGATCCGAAAGCCGAGTACGGCGCGCTGGCCGTGGCCCTGGCGGCACACCTGGCCGCTCGACAACCGGAGAAGGATGTCGCTCCTGAGGCATTCGCCCGCGCCCTGCGGGAGGTCTTGCCACGTGAGGCGCACGAATTCGTTCGGCTGATCGCGAGGGTCATCGAGAGCGCAGCGGCGCGGCGAACGACCGAGTCATTCGCCGAGGATCTCGGGTTAGGACGCGGCGTGAGCGGGTACGTGTACCATACGGTTCCCGTCGTGCTGCACGCCTGGCTCACTCATCAGGACGATTACGCTTCGGGGATCATCGACATCGTTCGGTGTGGCGGCGACACTGACACCACGGCGGCCATCTTAGGGGGCATCATAGGAGCCAGGGTGGGGAAGACCGGCATTCCGGCCGAGTGGCGCGGACGCCTGTGGGAATGGCCCAGGACGGTTCCGTGGATGGAAGACCTCGGGCGCAGATTGGCGCGCGTAGTCGCCCAGGGGGCCGGTCAGGAACCGTTGCGCCTGCCTCTCTATGGCGTGCTCCTGAGGAATCTCTTCTTTCTGCTCGTGGTCCTGGGATATGGGTTTCGTCGATTGTTGCCTCCCTACTAATATATAGGCCACCGCCCGCTCCAGCCCGGCCTTTCCCTTGGCCTCGTCCCTGCACGTCATCCTCCGCCGCCACCTCGACGGCGCTCACACCGTCTGGCGAGGCACGCAGTGCCTTGGCCACTACGCGCCGACGGGCGCTCCGCTGCCCGCCGTCCTCGAGCACGCCGTCAATGGCCGCTTCCGCGTGGCCGGCGCCCACGTCCCACCCGCCCGCGCCCGGGCCCTCCGCCGGGCCGTCCCGGCCCACCGCCGCCCCGGCAGCCCCCGTCTCCCCGTCGGCCCAGGACTCTGAAAGCGGACAGATCACGTGTCAAAACCAAGCGGACATTTCACTTGTCAACAACACGCCCGCACGATTCGCCCGTCATTGACACGCTTCCAAGCCCACCATAGTGTTCGCGTCGGGCGAGACCCCCAGGAGTCCTTCCATGCATAGCAGACAGCAGATCGCCAACGCCGGTGTCACTGCCCTCGGGTAGCGTTGGCGAAAGCGCAAGAAACAGGAGGCAGGACCATGCGACGATCCCTTCGATGTGGAGCAAGAGTGGCGCTGGCGCTCGCCGTGGCGGCCGGCCTGATGGCGCCGTCCCAGGCGGCGGAGATCCCGCTGCGCGTGATCGTGTTCCCCGGGCTTCAGAATCTGCCGATCTACGCCGCCCAGACCAAGGGGCTTTTCGCCAGACGCGGCCTGAAGGTCGATCTCCACTTCACCCCGAATTCCATGGTGTTGCGGGAGGGGCTCGCGAAGGGGAATTACGATCTCGCGCACGCGGCGGTGGACAACGCCATCGCGATGGTGGAGCTGGCCAAGGTCGACGTGGTGGTCGTGATGGGCGGCGACAACGGCTTGAATGGCCTCTACGTCCAACCGGACATCCGCTCGATCGCCGACCTTCGGGGAAGGACGGTGGCGGTGGATGCTCCCAACACCGCCTATGCGCTCCAGCTCTACAAAATGCTGGCGATGAACGGCGTGCAGCGGGGGGAGTACACGGTGAAGGCCGTAGGCGGGGCCTCGTCGCGGCTCGAGGCCCTGCTCAAGGACAAGAGCTATGCGGCCTCAATGCTGAACCTGCCCCACTCCGTGAGGGCGGAACGGGGAGGATTGCGGAGCCTGGGCATGGCGGTCCAGGCGATCGGCCCCTACCAGGGAAGCGGCGCCTTCGCCACGCGCAGCTGGGCACGGGCCAATGAGGACACGGTCGTTCGTTACATCCAGGCGTACCTCGAGGGCCTGCGCTGGGTGAAGACCCCGGCCAACAAGGCGGAGTCCGTGGCGCTCCTGGTCGAGCGCTTGAAGCTGGACCCCGAGGTCGCGGGGCAATGCTCCGACGTCGTGGCTGATCCCGCGGGCGGCTACGCGACGGACGCCCGCCTGGACGTGGAGGGGTTCAAGAACGTCCTGAAGCTTCGGGCCGAGATCGAAGGCCAGTGGGGTGGGACGCCGCCGTCTCCGGAGAAGTATCTCGATCTCTCGTACTACGAGCGCGCCCTGGCCGGCCTCCGCTGACCGGCCATCACGTCAGGAGGTCCCTCGTGGACAAGCATCTGGCAATCCTCGCCGCGGGGCTCATGATTTCGATCGCGCCCGGTCTCGCCACTTCTGCGGGCGCCGAGACCGGCGCCCCAGCGATCTACAAGTTCATCAGGCATCTCGGCCCCGCCGGGCAACCGGCGAGGCCGTACCTGCCGGCCGACAAAGAGCCTGACCGGCCTTACGAGCTGCGGCGCTTGGTGGAGTAACGCCGCCCCGCCGCTACTTCGAGAGCTCCCCGTAGATCAGCTCGGCGGCCGATCGGACCGCCTCCGCCGGCTCCAGGCGCCCGCCCTTGCCCCAGCTCGAAAACTCCGTGAACTCCGCCCCGATGCCCTTCTTGACATCCTCCAGCGACTTTCCGCTCTCCTTCATCGTGCGGACCTTCCCGCGCAGCGTCTCCCAGTAGCGGTCGAGCTCGAGGAGCGACTTCGGGCCGTTGCCGGCCGTGAAGCGCCCGTGGCCCGGCACCACGCTGGCGGGGTCCCAGCCCGCCAGCGTCTTCAAGATGCGCTGCCAGTTCGCGATGTCGGAGCGCTCGTCGGCCACCGGGTGAAGCTCGGCGAAGAGGAGGTCGTTGGTGAAGAGGACCTTTTCCCTGGGGAGCCAGGCGACCGTATTGTCCGGGGTGTGGGCCTTCCCCATGAAGATCAGCTCGACGACGTGGGTGCCGAGGTCGAGGGTCAGCTTCTGGTCAAAGAGCACCGACGGCAGGGCCATCTCGACCCGCTTGCCTTCGAGGTATTCCTTCTTCACACGCCCGCCTTTGAGGTCGCCCGCGACCCGACCGGCCCAGTACGGGCGGAGCAGCCTGGCGAACTCGGGGTTCCCGAGTATCACCGCGCCCTGCTCGGCCAGCATGTGGTTGCAGCCCACGTCGTCCCAGGCGTAGTGGCCGTTGGCGACGAAGCGAATCGGCTTGCCGCCGGCCACGCTCCGGATCGCGGCCAGCCGCTGATCGTACTCGGCGAGCTGACAGCTGTAGACGAAGACGCCGCGATCCCCCACCACGAAGCCCGTGTTGATGGCGCCGCGGGGGCCGGTGATCGCGTAGACGCCCTCGGCCAGCTTGATGGGTGTCAGCTCCTGTCCCCACGCGGGAAGAACGGCCATGATCGTCGCGACGAACCCCAGGACAACGGTGCGCATCCTCTTAGCCTCCCTCAACGGACCCCCGCCTCGTCCCTGAAGCGGCGGAGAGTCTCGACGTGATCGGCCGATGTCTTGAGCCCGAGCCCGACCGTGTGAACGCAGACGTGGGTCACGCCGCGCAGGGCGCGCCACGCCGCCAGCTCCTTCGCCCACTGGTCGCGCGGCACCTGGGCCAGCGTGAAGCGCCCCTCGATCCCGAACTTCCCAGGGTCGCGTCCCGCCTCCCGGACCCAGCCGTACAGGTGATCGATGAGGGCCTGGGCCTCGGGCCCGGGACGGAAGTGGGGCATCCAGCCGTCGGCCAGGCGCGCGGCCCGCCGCCGGACGCGCTCGCTCTCGCCACCCATCCAGATCGGAATCGGCCGCTGCACCGGCAGCGGGTTGATCCCCGCGTCGGACACGCGGTGCCAGCGCGCCTTCACGGTGACGAGCTCCCGCGTCCAGAGCGTGCGGAGCATCTCGATCTGCTCCTCGATCCGCTGGCCCCGGGTCTGGAAGTCTTCGCCGAGCGCTTCGTACTCCACGAAGTTCCAGCCGACGGCGACGCCCAGGCGGAGCCGGCCGCCCGAGAGCACGTCCACCGTGGCCGCCTGCTTGGCGACGAGCGCGGTCTGCCGCTGGGGCAGGATGATGATCCCGGTCACGAGCTCGACCCGCGCGGTGGCGGCGGCCAGGAAGCCGAAGAGGACGAAGGGCTCGTGGAACGGATGCCGGTACGTGTACGGGCCCTTCCAGCCCGGGTAGCTCGCGGGATTGGCGCCGAGCACGTGGTCGAAGGTGAGGATGTGGGTGTAGCCCATCGCCTCGACGGCCTGCGCATAGTCGCGGATGGCCGCGGGGTCGTTGCCGATCTCGACTTGCGGGAAGACGACGCCGATTTTCATAGAAACCTCACCAAAGGCGGAGCGAGTCGCGGAGGATCGCCTCGAGCTCCGGGGCTCCCACCGGCCGCGGCGCGCCGGCCAGGAGCCGCGGCTGCTTGAGCGTGCCCTCGATGAGCGCCGGGATGTCGTGCTCGCCGTAACCGATGGCCAGAAGCCCGTTGGGGATCCCGACGTCACGCATGAGCGCCATCAGCGCGCCGGGCAGGGCCTCGCGGCGCTCGCGCTCGGAGAGTTCCTGGGTCGGGACCCCCAGCAGCTCGGCGGCCCGCAGATGCCGTTCCGGCGACGTCGAATAGGTGAAGCGGAAGGCGGCCGGCGCCGTCAAGATGACCGACACGCCGTGGGGGACCAGCGCGTGCGTCGTCCGGTAGCCGTCCGGCACGTAGTCGCGCACGAGCCCCGCGATGGGGTAGGCGACGGCGTGGGGGACGTGGACGCCGGCGTTGCCGAAGCCGATGCCCGCATAGTTGGCCGCCAACGCCAGGTGCACCCGCGCCTCGAGGTCGAGCCCGTTCAGCACCGCGCGGCGCAGGTACTTGCCCACGTACTCGATGGCCTTCTCGCACCAGACGTCACTGGCGGGGTTGGCTCCGATGTAGGCGGGGCGGTCGGGCGGGTGGTGCTTCGGTCGCGCGTTGTACGGGCGCGTCGTGTAGGACTCGATGGCGTGGGTGAGGATATCGACGCCGGCGGCGGCGGTCACCGGGGGCGGGGCGGTCAACGTGTTGAGCGGGTCCACCAGCCCGAGGGCCGGCCGCAGCAGCCGGTGCGACACGCCCGCCTTGACGTTCTGGTCGACCACGTGGGTCACCGCCACCGCCGTCGTCTCGCTGCCGGTGCCGGCCGTCGTCGGCACCGCGATCATCGGCTTGAGCGGACCGGGGACGGCCACGCCGCGCCCGACGGGCTTGTTGATGTAGTCGAGCAGCGGCGCCGGATACGTCGTGACAAGATTCACGGCCTTGCACGTGTCGAGCGCGCTGCCGCCGCCGACGCCGATGAGCCCGTCGAACTCGCGCTGGCGCGCGTACTCGGCGGCCTCTTCCATCGACCGGTCGGTCGGCTCGATCTCGACGCCGTCGTAGACGTCGGCCTTGATCCCTTCCTCATCGAGGAGCGCGCGGATGCGGTCGGGCAGGCCGACCTCGACCAGATGCCGGTCGGTGACGATCAGCACCCGCTTGAGCCCGAGGCGGCGGGCATCGTACCCGATCTCGTCGCTGGCGCCGAGGCCGAACTTGATGGGCGACATTTCCAGGACGAACACCGTTTCGGTGGGGAGCGTGACGCCCTTCATCGAGACCTCCCTGGGGACGAGGACTGACCCAGGGGGACCAGGGTAGGCTATGCTGGGCCTCGCGGCAAGGCATCAGGCGACTCTCCGTACAGGGAGCGAGAATGGCCGGCCTCACGCGCCATATCAGGTGGTCTTCGTGGTCGATCGCGATCTTGATTCTGCTTGGGCTCGACGTCGTGCCCCATCAGGCGGGGGCGGCGGAGAGGCTGGTCGGCATCCATGGGGCGCGCACCCTGTCGCAATCGACGCCGTGGATCGCCCAGGAGGCCGGGCTCTTCTCGAAGTATGGTCGACCGCCGTTATCTGGATGAAATGGAGAGGAGCGGCTTCTTCGATAAGCTCTGGGCAAAGAAGTGACGCGGGATTGCTGTGATCGCGCGGGAGGGCTCAGATGGACGTGAAGGGCTTGAGCGGCGCGGAGGCGTTTGTGGGCCTGCTGGGCAAGATGGGGATCGAGTACATCTTCGCCTCCCCGGGCTCTGAATGGGCGCCCGTATGGGAGTATCTGGCCAAGCCGTGCTCACAGCGCGACGCCATTCCCCGATACCTCTCCTCGCGACACGAGGAGATCAGCCTCGGCATGGCGAGCGGTTACGCCAAGGCGACCGGCAAGTTGCCGGCGGTGATGCTCCACACGACGGTCGGGGCGCTCCACGCGACGATGGCGCTTCGTGGCGCGCTGCACGAGGGGGTTCCGATGGTGGTGTTCACCGGTGAATCGATCGGGTTCGGCGAGGAACAGGGGCCCGACCCCGGCGCGCAATGGCTTCGTCACCTCGCCGACGTGGGTGGCCCGGCCCGACTGGTCGAGCCGTGCGTGAAGTGGAGCGTCGGCGTCAATACGCCGGCGCTCATGCCCGCGACGATCCAGCGCGCCTGTCAACTCGCCATGTCGATTCCCCGAGGCCCGGTCTTCGTCTCCCTCCCCATGGAGTACCTCTTCGCGACGATGGCCACGAATGCCCCGGCGGCGGCGAGCCTCCCCCACTGTCCGACGGCCGATCCGCGAGGGATCGAAGAGCTGGCCCGCATGCTGGCCGAGGCGAAGCACCCGGTCATCATCCCCGAGGAGCTCGGGCGAACCGTCGGTGCTGTCGAGCGGCTCGTCGAGCTGGCTGAGCTGCTTGGCGCTCCGGTCGTGGAGACGCGCGACCCCGGATACGTCAACTTTCCGCGCACCCATCCCCTGCATGGTGGCAACGACCCGGGGCCCTACCTGAAGGACGCCGATCTGGTGCTTCTGCTGAACGCGCTCCGTCCCTGGCATCCTCTGTCGGCCGGTCCGAGGGGAGCCAGAGTGGCGGTGCTGGGCGAAAGCCCGCTGCGTCCCGAGCTTCCTTATTGGGGGCTGTCGGTCGACCTCTGCCTCGCGGGTGAGCCGGAAAGCTCGCTGGGCCAACTCGTCGAGCGATTGACCAAGCGGATCGCCGGTGACGCGACACGAGCCCGACGGGCCGCCGAGTGGGGCAAACGCCATCAACAGCGCAGGCAGGCGTGGGAAGAAGAAGCGCTGGCGCTCAAGAACCGAAGGCCGATCGACACCCGATGGATCGTGCATGAGCTGAACGAAGTCCTTCCGTCCGACGCGATCGTCGTGGATGAGACGATCACCCACCGCAGCCACATCGTGAGCCATCTCGATCGCCTGAAGCCCGGGGCATTCTTCTCGGGCTTCTGCGGTGGCCTGGGGACCGGCTTGGGGACAGCGCTCGGCGTCAAGGCGGCGGCCCCCGCCCGGCCGGTCATCGTGACCATCGGTGATGGTGCCTTCAGCTACAACCCGGTGCTGGCCGCGTTGGGACTCGCCCAGGAATACGGGATGCCGCTCCTGATCGTGATGTTCAACAACCATGGGTATCTTTCCCAGAAGTCCGGCGTTCCACGGTATTACCCCGAAGGGTGGGCGGTGAAGTCCAAGACCTTTGTGGGCACGTCGATCACACCGAGCCCGGACTATGCTGCCATTGCCCGCGCGTTCGATGGGTACGGGGAGAAGGTGGAGGAGCCGAGCGAGGTGCGGCCCGCCTTGGAGCGCGGGCTCAAGGCCGTCGCCTCCGGCCAACTCGCCCTGATCGACGTTTGGCTCGACGCCGTGAATTAGGGTTGCCGCAAGACCGTCGAGGCGTTCAAGGCGATCAGCCCCGACTATACTTATCCCCCGCCATCCCTGGGCATTTCCTGTCCAGATGGTCGATTTCTCGCCAGTCTCGCCCCGCCCAAACTCCATAGAAACAGGCCGTTATCGATCGGGGGGACCTGGTACCGGGGTTGCAATTTCGTTGGGCATGATGTTGAGACTCGCACTGAGCGCGCCAGCCCGCCTGATCCTCTGGGTGTCGGTCGCCGCGAGCATGGTCGCGGGCTGTGCCGCCTTCTCCGAGCCGTTCGGCCAGGCGGCCGCGCGCGGCCGGGCGGCGCGAGAACGGGCGACTGCCGATGACCTGTTGAGGCGGCAGACCACCGTGAATCAAGAACTCGAACTGAAGCTCAACCGAGCCTACCTGGTTCTGCTCGAGCGGGAGGCCCAGCTACGGGCGCTCCAGGAGAAGCTCGACCTGGCCACCCTGGAGGTGGTCCGGTCAATGGCCAGGCTGCGCGGGGTCGAAAGCAAGGCCGAAGCGGCCTCCAACTTCGCCGAGGCCGAGATCGCGCTCCAGCTACTCGAGAAGGCCGCCGGACGAGGACGAGATCAGGACGTGCAGCAGGCCAAGCAGTTGATGAGAATGGCGACCGAAGAATTCAAGAGGCAGAACTACGCCGGCACGATGTATCTCACCGGCCGGGTCAAGGCGCTCAGCGCGGGGGGCGAGTGGCGAGCGTCGAGGGACGCCCGCCTGGACGGAGAAGCCGGCTTTCCCTTGCCCCTACCGCTCAAGGCCCTGAGCAAGAGTAACGTGCGCGAAGGCCCCGGCCTCAATCACAAGGTTGCCTTCGTCGTCGAGGACGGAGCCCAGCTCACGGGACACTCGCACAAAGACGTCTGGGTGCGGGTCAGCCGGAACGACGGCCGCTCGGGCTGGATGTTCTACAACCTGGTCGGCCTGCGGTAGGTCCCGTCAGCGGGCGGCGCGCGACACCGGGCGCCCACTCGCCACTGCGATCCGGTTGCGGCCCCTCTCCTTGGCCTGGTAGAGCGCGGCGTCAGCGCTGGCGATCACCGCCTCCGGGTTGTCACCGTGCGTGGGGAACGAGGCCACGCCGACACTCACCGTAACCGGGTTGGGCCCGGCCGACTCCATGGCGTGCGCCACGTCGGCCTGAAGCCGCTCGGCGACGGGGACCGCCTCGTCCGGGCCCATCTCCCGCAGGAGCACCAGGAATTCGTCGCCGCCGTAGCGCGCGCCGTAATCGGCTTCGCGGATGCCGCCCTTGAGCAGTGAAGCCACCCGCACCAGGATGGCATCGCCGGCCAGGTGGCCGTCGCTGTCGTTGTACCGCTTGAAGTTGTCGACGTCGATCATCAGCACCGAGACTCGATGTTCGAGCTTCCGGGCGCGATCGAGCTCGGCCGCGAGGGTCTCCATCAAGTGTCTGCGGTTGTAGAGGCCGGTGAGTCCGTCGGTGATGGACAGCCTCTGCAGCTCCTCGCGCCCTTGCCGGAGGCGGCTCACCATGCGGTTGAACACCGCTGTCAGGTAGCCCACTTCTCCCTGGCTCACCACCGGGAGGGCAACCTCCAGGTCATCGCCCACCCTCGCCGCCGCCGCGGTCAAGCGGTTCAGCGGCCGTACGATGGTCAGCGCGAACAGGTAGGCCGTGAGCCCGATCCCCAGCAGCACGGCTGCGATGAGGGCCAGCGTCAGGTTCCGCATCCGCGTGATCGTCGCGTAGGCGGCATGACGCCCGACCTCGGCCACGACCCCCCATCGCATCTGGGAGACCGGCGTGAGCCGGCCCACCACCCCCTGGCCCTGGTAGTCGGCGTACTCTAGAGACACATCCGGCACCTCGAACAGGCGCGGCGTCGCCCTCACCCGGGTGCTCATCACGGCCGCCACCGCTGGGCGCGAACTGACGATGACCGCCCCGTCCCGCCGGACCACATAGACGTGGCCCTCCGGGCCGGGGTCGAGGCCCGCAAGCATTCGCTCCACCGTCCCGAAGTTCAGCGTGCCGGCCAGCACGCCGAGCAGGGTGCCGTTGGCGGCCATGATCGGCACCGCGACCGCCAGGACGCCCTTCCGCCGCTCCTCGTCCCAGTACGCCTCGCCGAGGATCGGCGTGTCGGCCTTGGCCAGCTTCAGCCAGTCCGGCGGCAGCCGCAGCGCGCCCGGCCGCTCGGAGCTGCTGACCAGGACCGAGCCAGAGGGGCCCGCCACCAGCAGTTCCTCATAGTCCACGAACTTCTCCCGTACCGAGCTGAGGAACTGGGCCAGGCGTCGCTGGGCCTCCGGCGGCCGGGTCGGACTCCGGCGCCCGCCCGCGAGCCTCTCAAGGTTCTCCGTCACTTCGTAGGAGGCCGAGAAGACGCGCATCTCGTACAACCGCTCCTTGAGCCAGAGATCGATCTCCCGGGCCGTCTGGCTCGTGATCGTCCTCAGATTCCCCGCAATCTTCTCGGTAACGTACTGGTGGTTAAGCACGTAGGAGCGCCAGCCCAGGGCCAGGGACGGCAAGAGTGTGGCCAGCACCGCGAAGACCAAGAGTCTGGTCTTGATGCTGGCCAGGCCGAAGCGGTAGGCCACCGTGTCAGCGGCCCTCGTCCAGGAGCGCACGCTTCTATTATGGACGGAGAGGTCTGCCCGAACGAAAGAACTGGCGGGTGCCGGGCAGGTGCGTCGAGTGCGCGGGATTCCGGACGTACTCGGTCCGGGCAGCCGCGCCGGCCCGACGCCGGCGGCCGTTAGACAGAGCGCGCGGCCAGCCGGCGTCGCCGGACGGCGACGTTGAGCACGCCCTCGGGCATCAGGAGCCCGATGGTGAGCAGGATGAGGCCGTAGATCGCCAGTGCGGGCACGGTGAGATGGAGATAATTTTTTAGAATCACGTCGATCCCGCGGACCACGAGCCCACCGACTACCGGGCCCGCCACCCGACCGCTTCCTCCCATCAGCGCCATGATCACCGGCAGCAGCGTTTTGTCCACGCCCAGCGCCGCGTCGACGTCGATGTAGCCGGCCTGCAGCCCGAAGACGGCGCCGGCCAGGGCCGAGGGGATCGCGCTGAGGACCAGCACGCGCCGCTTCACGCGGAAGAGGTCGAGACCGATCGTGGACGCCGCCAGCTCGCTCTCGCGGATGGCGGCGACGGCGAGGCCGAGGCGGCTCCCGGCGATGGCGTGGTTGAGCCCGGCCGAGGCGAGGAGGAGCCCGAGGCCCAGGTAATAGGCGACGGTCAGGCTCAGGTAGTGGCGCGGGTTGACGTAGACGCCGTAGGAGCCGCCCGTGAGATCCGGGAGGTTGAGGATGAAGTGCCGGATCAAGAGCACCATCGCGAAGGTGGCGATGGCGAAGTAGGCGCCGCTCAGGCGGAAGAGCGGATAGGCGAAGCCGAAGGCCATGAGCGCGGTGGCGGCCACCGCCACCAGGACGGCGACGAGCATGTCCGCGCGCCCGAGGGCGTCGAGCCGCGCGCTGTTGAGCAGAAGCACCGTGACGTAGGCCGCCACGCCGAAGAACGCGCCCTGGCCGAGGGTCATGTAGCCGAGGAAGCCCCCCAGGATGTCGTAGTTGAGGGCCAGAATGATGTAGAGGCCGGTGAAGAAGGTCGCCGTGACGAGGTCCCGCGTGCCGACGAGCGGGATCAGGAGGGACACCGCCACCGCCAGCCCCCCGGCCACGCGCATCACGCCGCGCGCCGGCCCCACAGGCCCTCCGGGCGCACGACCAGAACGGTGAAGAAGACGAGGAGCGAGACCACCGGCGACCAGACCGAGCCGAGGACGTAGGCCGTGAGCACCTCCGCCATCCCGAGCAGGCCGCCGCCGAGGAGGGCGCCGGGGAGACTTCCTACGCCGCCGATCACGACGATCGTCATGGCCACCAGCGTGAGGCGCAGCCCGGAATACGGCTCGAGGGGAATGGCCAGCGCCAGCAGCGCGCCGGCGGCGGCCGTGGCCGTGATCCCGGTGAGGTAGATCGTAAGGGACACCAGCCGCGGATTCACGCCGAGGATCACGGCGCCCGCGTAGTTCTGGGACAGCGCGCGCACCGCGCGGCCGAGGGGCGTCCGCCTCAAGAAGAGATGGAACGCGGCGATGGCTGCGGCCGCGACGACGAGGATAGTCACACGCGTACCTGAGAACACGACGCCGAGCAGGGTGACGCGAGCCCGGGGGAAGGTCAGCGAGAAGGACGGCTGGGGATCGACCAGGCGCGCCCAGTAGTACCCGAGTAGCGCCTCCACGGCGAGCGCGAAGCCGAAGGTCACCAAGATCGACCCGACCAGGATCTGGTCCGGGGACTTGGCGGCGAACGGCCGCACGAACGCCACTTCGAAGAAGAGGCCGAGCAACGCGAAGGCGGCCAGCAGGACCAGCACCGCCACCGGCCAGCCCACCGGCGTCATCCGGAAGAGGAGCGTGGCCAGCGCCGCCCCCAGGACCATGAAGGTGCCGTGGGCGACGTTCAGGACGTGCGTGGTGGCCAGCGAGAGCGAGAGCGTGAAGGCGACCAGGGCGTAGATGCCCCCCAGCGAGACCCCGCCGAGGACGAGATCGAGCAGCGTCTGGAGGGTCATTTGTAGCGACGGCGCCAGACCGGCTCGAGCCGTGAGTGGGCTGGCCGGGGCACGCGTGGCTTCATCCCGCCGGCGACGCCACGCCGAGATACGCCGCTTGCACGTGCGGATCGGCCAGCAGCGCGCGTCCGCTGCCCTCTTGCCGGATGCGGCCGGTCTCCATGACGTAGGCGCGGTCGGCGAGCTCGAGGGTCAGGAAGACTTGCTGCTCCACCAGGAGGATGGTCAACCCCTCTCGCCGGAGCCGCGCGATCGTCTCGTAGAGACGGTCCACCACGAGGGGGGCGAGGCCGAGCGAGGGCTCGTCCAGGACGAGGAGCCGCGGGCGGGAGACGAGCCCCATCCCGATGGCCAGCATCTGCTGCTCGCCCCCCGAGAGCGCGCCGGCGAGCTGACGCCGCCGTTCGGCGAGGATCGGGAAGAGGGCGTAGATCCGCTCGACCGCGCGCGCCAGCCCCTCCGGCGGCGGGACCGCGAAGCCCCCCAGCTCCAGATTTTCCTCGACGGTCATCGCCGGGAAGAGGCCGCGCCCTTCGGGCACGAGGCAGAGCCCCCGGCGGATCCGCCTGTAGGGCGGCTCGCCGAGGAGCGAGATCCCGTCCAGGGTGATCGTCCCCTCCTCGACGTCGATGAGCCCGGCGATCGCCTTGAGCGTGGTGCTCTTGCCGCTTCCGTTGGGACCGATGAGCGCGACCAGCTCGCCCTGGCGGACCGTGAAGCCGATGCCCCACAGCACCCTCAAATCGCCATAGGCCACCGAGAGATCGCGGACCTCGAGCATTGCGCGCCCTCGAACCTCCGGCTCTCTCGATCTCTCCCGCAACGCGCTGCCTCGACACACGCACCACCGGCTGGCTGTCCGCGATGAACTGTGCGGATGATGCGAGCTACCCGGTGATTCTCATCCGTCACCGGTTCGTGTCGGTTCGGGATGAACCCCGCCGTCGCGGCAGACCGTAGCATGGTCGCCAGCAGCGGCGCGACCAGCTTCTGCTTCGCCTCGATGAGCGCGAAGACTTCCCCCGAACGGTGCCCGGGTCCAGGCCAACCTGGAAGGGTTCGACCTCCACGCACGAGCCACCGGGCGCTTGAGCCCCGGGAGGCAGAGCGGCGGTGGTGCCCGGGCGCGCGGCTGGGGGCGCGTTGCTCATCGGCCGGGGCGGTCGCCGGGCGCGGTCTGGCCGGACGCGCGGCGGAAACAGGCGTAGAATGCCCGCGATGAGAGGGCCCTGGCTGGCGCTGATCGTCGTGGTCTACGTGTCGCTCGACGTCTCGAACCCGTTGATGCCGGGCGCGCTGACGTTCGGCGTCGACTCGGTCGAGGCGCGCCAGGCGGACCGCTTCCGCGGCCACGACGATGGGGCGCCGCTCCCGCTGGCGCCGGGGGCCGAGCGCCTCGCTCCGGTGGAGCGCTCCGTCACGCTGAGCCGCACGCCCGCGCCCGCGATGCCCTGCTGCCGGCAGGCTCACGTCACGCGCTCGCATCCGTCGCTCCGGGCTCCCGCCCCGTCCCCCGAAGACCACTGACCGTTCCCCTCCGTGCCGTCGCCTGAGCCGCCGGACGTTCCCGGCGGTGGGCTCGTGCTCGTCCCGCTGATGCGAACCCGTTGCCACGGCGGGGCGAGCGTGCTGAAAACTCCACCACACGCATCCGAGCACGAAAGGGAGGATCCGACATGAGCAGTTGGCCATCACGCGAAGGCATGCCTGACCTGAGCGAGCAGTTGGAGCCGTTGCGGCGCGCCCTGCAGCGCTGGGGTAAGCGACGGGTCGTCATGGCGGTCGTCGCCGGCGTCGCGCTGGTGTGGCTCGCCTCGGGCCTCTACGTCGTCGGACCCGGCGAGCGGGGCGTCGTGCTCCTGTTCGGCCGCGTCGTCGGCCAGACGGACTCGGGCCTGCGCTACCGCTTGCCGGCACCGATCCAGTCGCACCACATCGTCGACATCGCGACGGTCCGCCGGGCGGAGATCGGCTTCCGCGCCGAACGCGCCGGCACCCGGGCCTTGCCCGGCGAGTCACTGATGCTCACCGGCGACGAGAACATCGTCGACGTCCAGCTCTTCGTCCAGTACCTCGTCCGGGAGCCGGAGAAGTTCCTGTTCCGGGCGCGCCAGCCCGAGCTGGCGTTGCGCTCCTCCGCCGAGGTGGCGCTCCGGGCGGCGGTCGGCGAGAACACCATCGACTACACGATGACCGAGGGCCGGGTGGAGGTGCAGGACCGCGTCAAGAAGCAGCTCCAGGATCTGCTGGACCTGTACGGCACGGGTCTGCTGGTCACGGAGGCCCGCTTGCTCGTGGTCGACCCGCCGAGGGAGGTCAAAGAGGCCTTCCACGACGTCGTGCGGGCCTGGGAGGACCGCGAGCGGCTCATCAAGGAGGCCGAGGGCTACGCCGAGGGTGTCGTGCCCAAGGCCCGCGGCGAGGCCGTCCAGATGCTGCGGACCGCCGAGGCGTACCGCGAGCAGCGCCTGATCCGCGCCCGCGGCGACGCCGACCGGTTCGTGCGCATCCACGGCGAGTACCGCAAGGCCGAGGCCGTGACGCGCGACCGGCTCTTCCTCGAGATGGTCGATCGCGTGCTGCCGCGCACCAAGACGGTCGTGGTGGACTCGCGCGGCGACCGGAGCAGCGTGGTGCCGCTGCTGCCCCTGGGGAGCTTCCTCCCCGAGGCTCCGGCGGCGAAAACCAACAACAGCGGGCCGGCGCCGGCGCCGGCGGCGACCACGGGAGGGCGATGACCATGGCCTGGCGGATCGCTGTGATCGTGCTCGTCATCATCATGCTCGGCGGCGCGACGTACGTCGTCGCCGAGTGGCAGCAGGCGATCGTGACCCGGTTCGGCCAGCCCATCCGGACCGTTCGGGAGCCCGGGCTCTACTGGAAGGTGCCCTTCCTGCACACGGTCACCTTCTTCGACAAGCGCGTCCTGGCCGCCGACGCGGGGGGCGCGGAGTACCTCACGCTCGACAAGAAGCGGTTGCTGATTGACCACATCTCACGCTGGGAGATCGTCGACCCGCTGCAGTTCTACCGCACCGTGCGCGACGAGCGGGGCGCCATCGCGCGTCTGGACGACGTCATCACGGCCCGGCTGCGCCAGGAGGTGGCCAAGGAGATCTTCAAGGAGATCATCCGGGAGAAGCGCGAGGTCATCATGGAGACGGTGACCGCGGAGGCGCGGGCGCTGGCGGCGCCGTTCGGCTTGCGCGTGCTCGACGTGCGCGTGAAGCGGGCCGACCTGCCGGCCGAGGTCCAGGCCAGCGTGTTCGCCCGCATGCAGGCGGAGCGCCAGCGGATCGCGCTGCGCTACCGCGCCGAGGGCGAGGAGAAGGGCCGGGAGATCCGCGCCGAGGCCGACAAGCAGCGCGAGATCATCCTCGCCAAGGCCTACCAGGAGAGCCAGGGGCTGCGGGGCGCCGGCGACGCCCAGGCCATCACCGTCACTGGTCAGGCCTTCGGGCGCGATCCGGCCTTCTATGGTTTCATCCGGCGGCTGGAGACGTACGAGCGGGTCTTCTCGCCGGAGACGACGATCGTGCTGCGGCCCGACTCCGACCTGCTGCGCTATCTCGATTCCCCGCGGGAGCGACGGTAGCCCGGCGGCCCCGGGCCGCGCACCTACGAACGTCATATCGCGACCGAAAGCACGCAGGAGGGGGGTCAGCCGCCTTACCGGGCTGGCCCCCCCAACACCAGATTTTCCTCGACGGTCATCGCCGGGAAGAGGCCGCGCACTTCGGGCAGGAGGGAGAGCCCACGGGCGACCGAGAGATCGCGCACATCGAGCATCGGGCGGCCGACCATCAGCGGATGGTTTTGAAGAAGCCGGATCGTTCCAGCTCGCGGAGGATGCGCAGGTCCATGAAGTCTTCGGGCTTCGCCGTCTTCGCGCTGGGAAGGGTCAGGAAGTCCAGGACGGCCTGAATCCCACGCGGGTCGAGGTGTAAGGGAGGGTCTTCCAGCACCGCGCTCGTCAGGGCGTGCGTCTGTTCCAGCAGCTCCGGGTCAGCGACCTTGGTGTATTTCTTCAGAACTTCGATGGCGAGAGCCTTGTCCGTCTTGTAGCGGTGGACGCCCTCGGCGTAGCCCTTGATGAAGGCCCGGACCGTCTCCTCGTTGTTCCGGAGGAAGGCGCGGGTGGTGACGATCGCGTCGTGTGGGAAGTATCCCAGGTCGGCGGTATTGACCAGTTCGCGATAGCCTTCGCGACGGGCCCGGACATTCGTGGGCGGCGACAGCGCGCCGCCTTTCACTCCGCCGGCCTTCATCGCCGCCAGGATCTCGGGGATCCCGCCCAGCTGGAGGATGGCCACGTCTTTGATCGGCTCCAGGCCCCAGTGGCGGAGGGCCAGGCGCGTGGCGAAGTCGCTGCTCGCCCCGTAGCGGCTCACCCCGAGCGTCTTACCCTTGAGGTCCGAGGGGCGCTGGATGTCCGGGGTGACGACCATGAAGAAGAGCGGGCGGTTGATCGCGCCGGCCACGAACACTAGATCCGCCCCGCCCAGCGCGGCGTTCACCACGGCCTCACCGCCCATCAGGGCGATGGGCACCTCGCCAGACAGCATCGATTGCGCGATCTTGGTGGAGCTGGAGATGTAGACGAGCGACGACTCCAGCCCCTGGCGCGCAAAGGCACCGGCCTCCTGGGCCATCCACTGACCGCCGAAGACGCCGGAGATGGCCGCGTAGGCCGAGACCAGCTTGGTGGCTGCCTCGGCGCGCGGACCGACCGCCGCCGCCACCGCCAGCGCCACTATCAGAATGAGCGCCCGGGTTCGCTCCCTCCTCATCGCAAGCCTCCCTTCACCGGTCCGGCGTCTGCTCAGGCCTGCGTGATATAGGGCGGAGGATGGCCTGTCAAGCGCCTTCATGGGCCGCCGGCCCGGTCGAGGGCTCTTGATATGATCCCGGCCGACGCTCCCCTGGCAGCCCGGGCAAGCGAGGTGACTCCGCGTGTTCTTCGGGTGGAAGATCGTCTTTCTCGCGTTCGTGATCGCGTTCTTCGCCTTCGGCACCGGCTTCTACAGCCTGGGCATCTACCTGGTGGCCCTGAACGCGCGCCATGGCTGGCCGATCGCGTTCATCTCCGTCGCCATCACCGTGTACTACGTCCTGGGCGCGAGCCTCACCGCCTTCGTGGGAGACGCCTTCGAGCGCTTCGGCCCGCGCCGGGTCGTGAGCGTGGCGGTGGGCGCGCTGGGGCTGGGGGTGCTGGCCCTTCCCCAGCTCGAGCGTCCCTGGCAGCTGTTCGTGGCCTTCGGTGTGATGGCGGTCGGATGGGCCGCCACCAGCGGGGCCGCCATCAACGCCCTGCTCGCCCCCTGGTTCGACAGGAAACGGGGCCTGGCGGTGAGCATCGCGATGAACGGAGCCGCGGCCGGCGGCATGGTGATCGTTCCGTTGTGGGCCGCCCTCATCGCCGCCCATGGCTTCGCCTGGGCCGCCCTCGTCCTGGTGAGCGGCATGCTCGTGATCCTGCTGCCGCTGATCGCGCGCTACCTGCACCGGGGGCCGGAGGTCATGGGTCTCCGACCGGACGGAGCGGTGGCCGGGCCGGCCGACCAGGCCCGCCGACCCGGGACGATCCCGGTGCTGCCGCGCCGCGAGCTCTTGACGTCGGGGCGTTTCTGGACCATCTCGGCGCCGTTCGCGCTGGGTCTGCTGGCCCAGGTCGGCTTCATCACCCACCAGGTGGCCTATCTGACGCCGCGGCTCGGAGCCGAGCAAGCGGCCCTCGCCCTGAGCCTGACGACCCTGGCCGCGATCATCGGCCGGCTGGTGACCGGTGTGTTCATCGACCGGGTCGACCGGCGGCTGGCGACCGCCGCCAACCTCGCCGTTCAGGCGGTGGCCGTCGTCGCCATGATCCGATGGCCCTCGCCGTCCCTCCTCTACG
Source organism: Candidatus Methylomirabilota bacterium (assembly GCA_036001065.1). Classification (NCBI taxonomy): domain Bacteria; phylum Methylomirabilota (SeqCode); species Candidatus Methylomirabilota bacterium. Next base: position 89,485 of record DASYUQ010000116.1, on the reverse strand, counting down.
TCGCCTGCGCGCTCTTCGGTCTCGGCGTCGGTAACATGACCACGTTTCCCGGCCTCGTCGTGCAGGTGGAGTACCCCAAGGAGCACTTCGGCCGCGTGGTGAGCCTCGTGGTGGCGATCAATCAGTTCACCTTCGCGTTCGGGCCGGGCCTGCTGGGGGTGATCCGAGACTGGTCGGGCTCGTACACCGCCGCCCTGGCCGTCTGCGTCGGGTGCGAGGTCGTCGCCGCCCTCGTCATCGTGATGGGAAGGCGACGCTAGCCCGGCCCGCTCGAGCTGGCGGGGGAGGGGCGCGCACCCGGCGGGAGCTGATAACGGCGTTTATGGTCAGGGGACGCCGCAACGTGGCGAACTTCATCGGTCGGGCGTTAGCTCCTCGTCATAGCCTCCCGTGAAGCCCGCCGGCTGATAGGGTCGTACAGATGTGAGAGCGAACAGGCCTGACCGCGTGGCCGGGCAGCGCGAATCCTAGGCCGACGGCCACCGGCGTCTCGGCATCGGTCAGGATGCTTCGGTTCGACGTTTTGCTATCGGACGTTCGTGACGGAGCGAGGACCGGGCCTCTGTTTCCCATACCGGGCATGGCTGGGCGAGCCACGCCGCCATCGTGTCGACGGCCTGACCGCACTCGACGCAGCGGATGGGAGCCTGCCGGAACGAAATCCGGTGGCGGCGTGTCGCCGGTAGGGGCCGCAGCGGCATCGTCGAGCCTCCCTCGTGAGAAGGCGGGAATCCTACCGCGCGAAGGACCTCGGATCAAGGCGTCACAAGGGACTTTGTTTGTGACGAGCCGCTCTCCCGTTTCTGCCGCTTTTGATACTTCTGTCGTTGCGTCGCGATGTCGTCGTTTCTCCTGTTGACATCGTGCGGACCACACCCTAAAGTCCGCGGGCTTCCCGTTCTGGGACATCCTGCGCAGGAGGGGCGTATGCTGCTGCGACGCATCTTGGTTATCGGCGTCCTCGTCCTCATCGCTCTTTTGTTCTTCGATGGCGGAGCTTTTATCTTCGCCGAAGCCGAGCAGCCCCACGTGCGGTTGGCCCCGGATAGGAACCCCAGCATGATTCCCTACACCGGCCCGTTCGCGCTGATAGGAATTGGGAGTCGATTCACCCTGTGCATCAGCGCCGAGTCACCCTCGGTGCTGATGGTGTCTCCCTACGGCCACCGGCCTCGCCCGTCCTCTCAGCGGGTCAATGTGAGCCCGGGGCGCCTTGACGCCGCCCAGGCCGGGCGCTATAGGGAGTGCGTCCTTCCTCTACTACCTTTCGGTGGTGGCGCCGGCACGGCGCGGGTATGACCAGCCGAGCAGGGGCGCTCCGATGAAACTCCTGGGAATCCTCCTTGTCCTGAGTCGGCCCCTCGGGGTGGGGTGGCCGGGCGCGCGGTTGGGTCGCACCCGGCTGGAGCTCATAGCGGCAGGCTAGTGCCGTTCCAACTTGTTGATACTAAATCTGTCCACGAACGACGTACACGGTGCCTTCCTAGGCGCGAATAGTTGGAACGGCACTAGCAGGCGCCGTGCTGGCGTTCTAATGTTCAGGAGCCAGCGATCCAGCGCTTGAGCGTCTCCAGGAACCCCGGATGGTCGAGGTAGTACCGGAAGCGCCGGAAACGATCTTCGGCTTTCAATTTGCGGAGGGCGCTCGCCTTCGTCTTCCGCATCAGTTCGAGAATCTGCCGCTCCTCACCCTTGTCGAGCCAGTAGCCGTGCGCCTGCTCGCAGAAGTCCAGTTCGAGATTGAAGTACCGGTAGCGGAACCGCTTCATCTGCGTTCCGCACCGGGGACAGGGCAGAGACGTCGCCACCCGCTCGAAGACAAGCGTGCCCTTCCACTCGTCAACGTCGAACGCCCTGTCTTCCAGCTCGTCGAGCTCGTGATGGTCGAGCCACATTCCGGCACAACGGGGACACCGCTCGACCTCGGTCCCCGCCAGGCGCGCGTCGACGAGGGGGACCCGGCAACGTGGGCACGACAGGGGTGGCCGGGATGTTCGCGCAGCGACAGTCACGTCGAGAATGAACCTAGCGCCGTTCCAACTTGTTGGTACTAAATCTGGCCAGGAACGACGCGAGGCGGTTGCGCAAGAAGCGTTTACCCTTCCCCGTCTTCAAGGACCGTTCCCGGCGAAACGCATCATCGCTACTCAGGCCGACCTCGTAGTACACGAGTACCAGTGGCCGTCGGTAAGCGGTCGCGCGCACCTTTCCGTCAGCGTGCAGCTTGATTCGGGTGCGGAGGTCGTGCGTCGTTCCGGTGTAGGGCCGTTGATCTCGATCACTCCGCAACACGTACGTGTAGTACACGGCGCCTCCCTTGGCGCGAATAGTTGGAACGGCACTAGTGCCGTTCCAACTTGTTGATACTAAATCTGTCCACGAACGACGTACACGGTGCCTTCCTAGGCGCGAATAGTTGGAACGGCACTAGGTGGCGATGGGGTGATGCATCCAGACGTTGGGATCCTCGTAGCGCCCCTCGTCCCGCTCGCGATCGACCACCACCGGCTGGAGCGCCCCGGGGACGATGTAGGGGCCGCTGTCGGGAAAGACCATCTCGGTCCACTCCTCCCACTGGGCGACCGTCCCCACGATGACCAGGGTGCGGGGCGCGACGCGCACGATCTCCCCGCCCAGTCGCCAGTGAGCGCGGATCCAGGGATCGAGCGGCGCGCCGTCCCCCCGCGTCCAGCGCACGTAGCGCTCCATCGGCGTCAACGCGTAGCGCGCCTTCAGCGTCGGTCGCACGGGCGCGACCAGCGCGCCCAGCCCGTGCTGCCGGGCCACGGCGCTCATCGACTTCACGATTTCGCCGCCGAGCCCCCGCCCCTGGTCCTCCCCGCTGATCGCGGCCAGGGCGGAGAGCGCGGTAGGGCTGCGCCCGCCCTCGCGCGCGCTCACGGCGTTCTCGAGGACCCCGGCGATCGATTCCGGCAGGTCCTGGGGCCGGCCGTCCCAGACGAAGGGGACCGCGTGGCCGACGGCGAGGACGCGCTGGCCCTCGCACAGCAGGAGCTGGAAGTCGGCGAAGGTGGTGAAGAGCGACGGCCAGAAGCGGCCGCAGCCCAGCTCGTCGCGCTGGCGGAGGAAACGCGGCCACCCGGCGGCGGCGAAGCGCTCGAACTCGTCCTCCAGCTCGGGCCGCTCGCGGAGCGTGTAGGTCTTCAGCGGCATGCCGCCCTCGTCGCGCGAACGGCTCAGTACGGCAGGCTCTCGCGCCCCATCAGCTCGCGGGCGACGATGAGCTTCATGACCTCTGCGGTGCCGTCGCCGATCTCGAGCCCGATCACGTCGCGCAGCCGCTGCTCGAAGGGTAGCTCGTCGGTGTAGCCGTAGTGGCCGTGCAGCAGCAGGCACTGGTGGATGGTCTCCACGGAGAGCCGGGGCGCCCACCACTTCACCATCGCCGACTCCTTCGTGTGGGGCCGCCCATGATCGGCCAGCCAGAGCGCGCGGTAACAGAGCCAGCGGGCCGCGTCGATGTAGGTCGCCGCCTCGGCGATGGGGAAGGACACGCCCTCGAACTGCACGATCGGCTTGCCGAAGGCCTTGCGCTCCTTCACGTACGCCATCGTCTCCTCCAGCGAGGCCTGCGCCGCGCCCAGGCACGCCAGAGCGATCAGCACGCGGTTGAAGTCGAAGCCGCGCATGACCTGGTAGAAGCCGCTGCCCTCCTCGCCCAGACGATGGGAGGCGGGGATCCGCACGTGATCGAACGAGAGCACGGCGCGCCCGACCGCGCGGGCGCCGAGGTCGCGCAGCGGGCTCCGCGACACGCCGGGGAGGTCGAGCGGCACCAGGAAGGCCGTCACCCCGCGGGCCTTGGCCGCCGGGTCGGTGGTGGCGAAGAGCATGATGGCGTGAGCCACCATTCCCAGGCTGATGCCCGACTTCTCGCCGGTGATCACGTACTCCTCGCGTTCGCGCACGGCGCGGCAGACCAGGTTGGCGGCGTCGGAGCCCACGCTCGGCTCGGTGAGGCCGATGGCCATCACCGCCTCGCCGCCGATCGTCGGCGGCAGCCAGCGCTTCTTCACCTCCTCGGTCCCGTTGCGCCCGATGATCTCGCCGGCCAGGCCGGCCAGTTGCAGCCCGTAGGTGCAGCTGACGTCGCCGCGCGCGATCTCCTCGGTCACGATGCCCATCGTGACGAGGTCCGCCTCCTGGCCGCCGTACTCGACCGGAGCGCGGAGACCGAAGAGCCCGAGCTCCCCCATCCGCCGCCAGGCCTCCCACGGGAACTCGGCGGTCTTGTCCCAGTGCCGGGACCGCGGCGCCAGCTCCTTGCGCGCGAACGCGCGCAGCGTCCGGACCAGCTCCTCCTGCTCCAGGGTGAAGGCAAAGTCCATCGAGCGCCTCCCCAGCGCCCCGGCTACGCGCGGCAGAGCCGCATGAGGACGCCCACGTCCTCGAGCGCGTCGAGGTTCAGCGCCGCGCGCTCGATCTCGTCGACCCGCGTGGGCGGCAGGACGCGGGCGGCGTTGTCGCGGAACTTCTCGACGATCGCCTCCCGGCCGAGCGGCCGGTCGGGGCTGCCGCGGCCGTCCGGCTCGCGCGCTTCGAGGACCCGGCCGTCGCGCAGGCGCAGGCGCACCCAGCCCGGGAAGCCTCGCGGAAAGGGGGAGGCCGGATCGACCGCGTACGCGACTCTGCCGGCGAGGCTCAGGAGCCGCGCGTCGCTCAAGCGCTCCGGCGCGAAGGTGTCGAGCCCGACCCGGCCATCGAGCAGCGCCGCGGCCACGGCAAAGGGCAGGCTGAACTGGGAATCGTAGGCGGTGCGGGGCCGGAGCTTCGCCGCCCGCGGCTCGCACACGATGGGCACCTCGCCGGCGGCCACCAGGCATTCCACGGCGTCGATCGACTCGGGTGAGATGCCGTGGGCTCGCCGGAGGGCCAGTGCGCAGTCGAGGAACGCGTGCAGGTAGTGGCAGCACGGATAAGGCTTGAAGCTCACCCGCAGCGTCTCCCACTCGCGGCCCAGCGTCTCGAAGGGGCGCCGATCCGGCTCGACGCCGACGAACGTCCGGTAGAGCCCGAAGCGCCCCTCGAGGATGGTCGCCGGCCCGGAGAATCCGCCGCGGGCCAGCGCGCAGGCGACGAGGCCCGCGTGGGCGGCCCATCCCGCGTGCGCCCGCTTGCTCCAGGAGCCGTCCTCGTGGAACTCGAGCACGCCCGACGCGAAGCTTCCGGCCAGCCCCACCGCCGCCGTGAGGCGGGCCGCATCCAGCCCCGCGCACCGGCCCACCGCCAGCGCGGCGGCGAACGGGCCGCACACGGCCGTCGCGTGCCAGCCGCGCGCGTGGAACGCGCCGGGCGCGGCCATGCCCAGACGCGCGATCGCCTCGTAACCGGCGACGGCGGCGGTCACGAGCCTCCGCCCGTCGGCGCCCTCGCTCTCGCCCACGGCGAGCACGGAGGGCACCACCACGGCCGAGGCATGAGTGATCGAGGCGGCATGGGTGTCGTCGAAGTCCAGCCCATGAGCCAGCGTGCCGTTGGCCAGCGCGGCCAGGGGCGGCGCCGCCGTGACCTTGGCGCCCACGACCGTGCAGTCCCCCCGCCCTCCCCAGGCCTCGAGCGCGCCCCGCACCGCCGGCGCGAACTCGTGCGCCGAGGCGGCCAGGGCGATCCCCAGGATGTCGAGCGTCCGGAGCTTCACGCTCTCGACGACGGCGGGCGGCAGATCGTCCCAGGCCAGCCCGGCCGCGAAGGCAGCCAGGCGCTCCGCGAGGGTCATGCGGGCAATGATACCCTGACGCCATGCCAGCGTGGGCGTTGGCCGCGGTCCTGCTGCTCACTGCGGCATGCGCCTCGCCGCCGCGCGAATCTGGATCGGCGGAATCGGCACCGGCGCGCGCCCGCGACTTTCGATCCACCGATCTCCGCCAGCCCGCGCTGTTCGTGCGCGTGGTCCTGGCCACGCCGGGCGCCTTCAGCGATCGCGATCGCTCGACGCTGCCGGCCGCGTACCAGGGCGCGCTGCTGGAGGGTCTGAACGCGCGGGCCGTGCTGCCGCGCGACGCTCAGCTCGTGACGGAGGGAAAGCTGGACGCGCGCGTCGCCCTCGCCCGCGCCCGCGAGGTCGGCGCCGACCACGCGGTCCTGGTCGACGTGCAGGTCGAGCGCGGGGAGCCGATCTTCTGCCGCGAGGGCCGCCGGCCCTTCCGGACCGCCGCCGAGACGTGGGCGCCGGCGCTCCAGGTGCTCCGCGTGAGCGACGGCAGCACGCAGCTCGCGCTCTCGGGAGGGGCGCTGGCCATGACGGATCTGGAGCCCGACTGCGACGACCCTCGCGCGTCGCAGCGCCGCTCCCGGGAGGAGACGCTCACCGAGAGCGTCAACCGGTTGCTGAGACGCCTTCTGGGCTCGTAGCCGCCCGGCTCCGGATGGCCCGCACCGAGCGTCCCTCGGCGTCGGTGGCCTCGAACTCCTCGACGAGGCCGGCGTCGATCATCTGCTGCACCAGCGCCTCGCGCTCGGGCCCCGCCGGCGGCAGCAGGTGGGACCGCCAGCGCATGACAAAGTAGCCCCGGCCCACGTGCGGCAGCCGCGACTCCGCGCGCTGCAGCTCGGCCAGCATCCGCTCGGTCGCCTGGCCCGCCGACGGCCGCAGGGCGCGGGAAGGCTGAACGCGGGCGCGCTCCACGCGGAACGCGCCCAAGCCCTCGCTCAGGTGGATGTGGCCGAAGCAGCGCACGCGCAGATCCTTCGAGAGCTCCTCGGCCGACCAGGTGGCGACCCACACCTGCTTGCCCAGCGCGTTGACTGCCTCCACGGCGGGGACGAAATCGTCGTCGCCCGAGACCAGCACGGCGGTGTCGTAGGCGCCGTGGGCCGCGAAGTGGATGAGGTCGGCGACCAGCCGCGTGTCCACCCGCTTCTCCGTCGTGTACTCGTAGTCGGCGCCGCAGGCGAAGCAGCGCCCCGAGCGCCGGACGCGCGGCTCGCGCTTGACGAAGTACCCGGGCCGCAGCTCCAGCCCCTTGAGGAACGCCTCTACGAGCGGCGGCGCGTCCGGCGTGACGCCGACGTAGTAATAAGCGCCGCCGAAGGTGGCGGTGGATCCGCCGACGGCGTGGGTGATCCAGAGCGCGAGACGATCGTAGTCGACCCGGATAGACTCGTCGAAGCGGAGCAGCGAGCGGTAAAAATTCCCGCCGTCAAAGAAAATCGAGACCTTCATCCGGCGCTCCCGATGCAATCCCAGCGAGGGAGGTAATGGTGGACGATACTGGACTCGAACCAGTGACCTCTCTGGCATGTGAGGCCGCTGGCGTCCCTACACGGCTGCGGAGCGTAACAGACAAACCCCGAAGATTTCAAGGCGTCGTATCGCGCCAAGTACGCCCTGCGCCTCCTCAACGGGCCGGCACCCGGCGGGGCCCGTCCTCGGCGTCGGCGGCGCCCGGTCACGTATAACCCGGCCGTGATCCAAGCGCTGACCACCATCTGGGAAGCGGCCGGCTACCCGTGGTCGGTGCGGCTCAAGGCGTTGCTGCCGGCCTGGCTGCCGTGGGCCCGGCGCCGGCTCACCCTGTCCCCGGTCGTGTGCCGGCAGCTCCAAGCGATCAGCGCCCGGCAGATCGATCGCCGGCTCGCGCCGGCCAAGCGGCAGCGGCGCCCGCGCCGGTAGCAGAAGAACTGGACGCACGTCCGCAAGCTCGGGGGCTATCTCCGCTAGACACGCCGGCCGCCGTCGTGGCCCTCAACGACCTCTACCGCCACGAGCTGCGGCTGTTCCAGAACCTGTTCCTGCCGTCGGTGACGCTCCGCCAGAAAGGGCGCGTCGGGGCGCGCCAGGCAGTCCAGGCCGCGGGTCGGAGGTGGAGCTGACGCCGGCCGGCGTCGAGGGGGAGGCGGTAATGGGCGAGGAAGGAGTTGCCGAGGATGCCGTCGATCCCGGGGCCGGGATCGTGGACGACGATCGGGACGTCGCGCAGCTCGGCGCTGCCGACGCGGAGGGACGACAGCGTCGGGGCGGCGCCCGCCGTCTGGCCGGCCGGCGTCTGCAGCTCGATCACCCCCAGCGCTCCGAGCGCCGGCAGCCCGAGCGCGGTGGCGAGCCCCGGCGCCACGATGGTGAAGCTGGAGCCGGTGTCCACGATGAAGCGCGCGCCGCCCGCTGGCCGTCGAGGACCACCGACGCCACCCAGACGCCGCGCGACGGCTCGACGGGCACTGGGGTCTCGGTACCGGTGACCTGCGCGGGGCCCCGTCGAGGCGCGACAGCCCCTCCCGGGCCAGACGGGCGATCTCGACGGGCGGGCTGAGCAGGAGGACGAGACGGTAGGCGTCCGCGGCGGCCTGGGGCTGGCCGCGGCGGGCCAGCGCGGTGGCCCGCCGGTAGTGCAGGAGCGGGTTATCCGGCTGGAGCGTGACGCCGTGGCTCCACTGGCGCAGGGCCTCGGCGTAGTCGCGCCGCTCCCAGGCGGCCAGGCCGAGCCCGTGGTGGTTCGCCGGGGACGGGGTGGCGGCGAAAGCCAGCCACTGGCCGATGAACACGCCCAGCGCGAGCGCGAGCGAGCGCCGCATGCCAGGCGCTCACGCAAATGCCACACCGGGGCCGACCGGGCCCTCCACCCCTCCGCCCTGCATCGCACGCGTCAGAGATGGGTACGTCGTCGCGGGCCGCGGGTGGCAAGAGATTGCGACGCTGTGCGCCGGCGTAGTACGCTCAGGCCGCGACTCAGCCGTTTCCCAGGAGGTCCCATGATCGACGTCAAGACCGCCGACCGGGAGCTGCAGACCTACATCCGGCCCCAGACATTCCCCGTGGCGATCCGGATGCTGCGGCCCGGCGAAGAGATTCCCGAAAAGGCCAAGCGACCGGCGCGCGACTTCAAGAAGCTCAGCATGAATTGCCAGGTCATCGACATGGCCCGGCGGTACGGCTGGATGATCGCGCTCACCCGGGAGGACCACATCTGCTCGCTGGGCATCGCCGCGCTCGGCTTCGAGAAGCCCACCCACCTGCACAACTCCGGCACGCTCTGCGAGGGCATGTACACGGAGACCAAGGAGGCCGGGCAGCGCTCGGAGGCGGCGGTCGACAAGTTCGCGCCCGGGGAGTACCACACGCTGCTGGTGGCCCCGCTGGACCGGGCCCCGTTCGAGCCCGACCTCGTCTGCGTCTACGGCAATCCCGCCCAGATCATGCGGCTGACCCAGGCCGCCCTCTGGAAGGGCGGGGGCAAGCTCGCCTCGGGGTTCTCGGGACGCGTCGTCTGCTCGGACATCATCGTGACGACCATGCAGACCGGGCGCCCGCAGGTGATCCTGCCCTGCTCCGGCGACCGCATCTTCGGCCAGACGCAGGACCACGAGATGGCCTTCACCATCCCCTGGCGCCAGATGGAGGAGGTCATCGAAGGCCTCCGGGGCACCCACGCCGGCGGCATCCGCTATCCGATCACGCAGTTCATGGAGTACGAGGCCAAGCTGCCGCCCCGGTACATGGAGGCCAACCGCGTCTGGGACGCCCAACGCGGCCGGTCCCAGTACACGGGGCGCGAGCGGGTCGTCGCCGCCTACAAGCGCTCGTTCGCCGACTGCGTGCCCACCTATCCGATCGTCGCCTCCTTCGCCGGCACGCTCGACGGGCTCTCGATCGAGGAGTACTGCACCAGTGTGCCCAAGGCCATCAAGGCGATGCTGAACTACCACGAGCGCTACCAGCCCGACGTGGTGCTGGCCTACAACGACCTGGCCAAGGAGGCCGAGGCCTTCGGCTGTCGCGTGAAGTACTCGGATTACGTCGTCCCCTCGATCGATGCCCACGTGCTCGCCGAGGACAAGGCCAAGCTCGCCAAGCTCCCGATGCCCGATCCGTACCGGAGCTGCCGCCTGCCCGGGTTCCTCGAGCAGTGCGAGGCGCTCGTCAAGGCCAAGCCGCCGACGGCCATCGGGGCCGTCGCGGTCGGCCCCTGGACGATCGCGATGCTCATGCGAAATCCCGAGTTCATGCTGCTCGACACCTTCGAGGACCCGCAGTTCATCCACGACCTGATGCGGGTCACCACCGACTTCTGCAAGCTCTGGGGGGACGCGATCGTCAAGACCGGGATCGGCCTCAGCTTCTCCGAGCCCACCGCGTCCATCAGCCTGATCTCGCCGGACAATTACAAAGACTTCATCGCGCCCTACCACAAAGAGCTCGTGGAGTATTTCAAAGCGAAGAAGGTCGGCGTGACGACTCACATTTGTGGAACGACGTATCCCATTTACGAGGACTTGATCCAGTGCGGCTTCACCACCGTCTCGTTCGATCTGGACCAGCAGTCCGACCCGAAGCTCCACGTGGACCAGCTCGAGCGGTTCATACAGGTCGCCCGGGGCCGGGCGGTGGGCATCGGCAACGTGGACGCCACCCGATTCGAGAAGACGACGAAGGAGGCGATGTACGCCGACGTGAAGCGGTGCATCGAGACCGCGGCCCGGCGCTCGGCGTTCATCCTGTCGACCTCGTGTGAGATTCCGCCGCGCTCCGACCCCGAGGCCGTCAAGTGGTTCATGGAGGGGGCGCGCGAGTACGGGCGGTACGACCGGCTGTTCGACACCGCCGGCCCGGTCCCGCCCGCGGCCGGGGCGCCGGCTTAGAGCCCCAGAAGCACGAGGGGGCCAGCCGGTCCTTCCGGCTGGCCCCGCGGCTGTTTGACGAAACCGTCTTACGAAACCGCCTACCGTCCGATCACTTCACCTGTTCGTTCCCGCGCGTCTCGGACTCTCTAGATCCGCTCGCCTCGGACCCCGGGGCCCCAGCCCCCCTGGCCGCCCTGCGGCTCGCACTACCACCGCACCGGCTTGGAGGGCCGGTGCGCGTAGCCGCTGTCGCGGCCGCCGCCGCCTCCGCCCGGACGGCGGCCGCCGCCGCCGCCCGGCCGACCTCCGCCGCCGGTGCGCGGCGCCTGCGGATTAGAGATCTCGACGATGATGCGCCGACCGTCCAGCTCACGGCTGTTCAACTGCGAGATCGCGTTCTGAGCCTCTTCGGCGGATCCCATCTCGACGAACCCGAAGCCCCGCGACTGGCCGGAAAAGCGGTCGGTGATGACCGTCGCGGACAGCACATTCCCGCACTGAGCAAAGAACTCCCGGAGCCCTTCGCTGGTCGTGGAGTACGAGAGACCACCGATGTAGAGCTTGGCTGCCATGTGACTCCTCCTCGAACTCTCTTCCCTACCTGACGACACGCCCCGCGGACGGAAGAGAGCAGCCTCGGAGGCGAGGTCCGACCCTGACGGCAGACGGCTCAAGTGTACACGGGCCGGTCACGGGCGCAAGAGCCCGCCGCCGTCGACGCGTCGCCCAGGGTCGCACGCGGTGTCGTCAGCCCAAAGACCGCGACGACGGCGGCGCCAGCTCGTATCTCCTTTTCGACTGACGTACAACGGCAGCCGCGATGTCGAAATGGCAGGAGACGGCTCCGCTAACCTCTTAATTCTATGCGCAATCCACTCGGCACACCTCTTGCGCTCCAACCGGTGCGGTGCGTTGAGAAGCGCGTGGGGCGGCAGAGAAGGATGCCGAACCGACGGCGATTCTCAGACAAGGAGGCATCGGCCATGTTCATGCGGCGGATCTCGACAGCGATGATCGGATGTGCCTTTCTCGCTGTTGCTCTCGCCAGCCCGGCTCTCGCCCAGGGACCCGGGGGGCGCGGCACTTCCGGAATGCCAGCGGCACGGGGCAACCCCTTCGTCGCGTTGCAGGCCCAGATGGCGACATGGCAGATCCAGCTTACGGCGTTGCAGACCCAGCTGGCGGCGTTGCAGGGCCAGCTCGCGGCGCAGACCACCTTGCAGAGCCAGATCGATGCGTTGAAGACACGCATGGCCGAGATGGGAACCACCGCGACGGTCTACGAGGTATACGATGGCCAGGGACGAAGGGTCGGCCAGATCGTCGGCGTCGACCAGTTGTCGTTGACGCCCGCGGTCGGGCTGACGATGAAGGACGACACCACGCTGAAGAACTACACGTTCGCCCTCAAGGTATTCCCCGAGCGTCTGGAGGGGAGCCCGTTGCTGTTCTCGGCCGGGGGATGCGCGGGGACGCCGCTCATCATGCCCACGTCCATCGACTCCAGTCACCCGTCCTATGCGATGTCGGTCGCCGCGCTCGTGGATGTCGTGGTGGATGTGAAGACGGGCGCAGTCGATCCCGTCAAGAAGGTTCTCTACGTGTCGGAGCCCGGAACGAAGGGGCAGACGATGCCGGTCCTATCTCGGCTGTTCCCCGACGGCACCACGTGCCAGACGCTGAACACCAGTCGATTCGTCGTGCCGGCCGCCGCGCGGCTGATCGACATGCCGTACACGACGCCGTTCAGCGTGCGGTAGGACAGATTCCGCCAGGACGACGCCACGGGCGCCGAGCAGACCTCGGCCCCCGTGGCGCGCTCCTTTCGCCGCTCACGGACCAAACAGTTTATACTTCGACAAGCGGGCTGTTCAATTTGACCGGGATGAGGAGGTACTCATTATGCGGTCGTATCGGGCATTGATCCTCGCCCTCTTTGCTGTTGGCGCTCTGCTGTCCGCCCGCACCGCCGGAGCGGAGGAGAAGGCTCCCCAGCACATTCGGGCGGCCCACACGTTCCTCATGGCCTGGGGCAATCAGCGGTGGGACGAGCTGCGGACCGTGGCGGCCGACCAGGTGACCGTGAGAGTGGGTGACAAGGCCTTCACCCTCGAACCGGCCAAGCAGAAGTCGGAGGTCAGCCTGGTGTTCCCCTTCAAGGGGCTGTCGACCGTTCGCGTGGATGAGAAGGTGAAAGGCATCACGGTCGACGAGATGGGTTTGAAGCTGGGCGACAACGAGATGCGGGGACCGGGAACGATCACGTTGAAGGAAGAGGGTGGGGAGTTCCGGGTCATCGGAGTGTCCGCCGGCGCGCCCCAGCCCGGAGAGAAATCACCCCGCTGACGTCCTCACCCGGCGCCGCCGGTCAGGGGGTTGCAGATCGCGGCGGCGCACCGCCCGATCTGCAACCCGGCCGCCGTGTTCCCTTACCGCCACTCCTCCGGCGTGATCAGGTAGTCCAGGATCTTCCGGTAGAGCGTCTTGGGGTCGATCTCGAGGAGGGCGGCGGCCTTACCCCGATGCCCGCCCACCTGCCGGAGCGTGGTGACGATATGCTGGCGTTCTATCGCCTCGAGACTTCCGACCAGGGGCGCCGCGGGCGGCCCGCCCCCGCCCCGGGCCTCCGGCGGCAGATCTTCGGGCTGGATCTCGTCCTCCTTGGCCAGGATCACGGCGCGCTCGATCGCATGCTGCAGCTCTCGGACGTTGCCCGGCCACGAGTAGGCTTCCAGGCACGCCAGCGCGGCGGCGCTGAGCTGTTTGGCGCCGTAGGCGGCGTTCGCCTCCAGGAAGTGTCGGGCGAGCAGCGGCACGTCCTCGCGCCGCTCGCGCAGCGGCGGCAGTTGCACGGTGATGGTGTTGATCCGGTAGTAGAGATCCTGCCGGAACTGGCCGGCCCGCATCGCCTCGGCGAGGTCGCGATTGGTCGCGGCGACGATCCGCACGTCGACCCGGCGCGCCCGGGTTCCGCCGACGCGAAAGAAGGTGCCCGTCTCCAGCGCGCGCAGCAGCTTCACCTGGCTGTCCGGCTCGATCTCCCCGATCTCGTCCAGCAGGAGCGTGCCACCGTCGGCCAGCTCGATCAGGCCGGGCTTGGCGGTGACGGCGCCCGTGAACGCGCCCTTCTCGTGGCCAAACAGCTCCGACTCCAGCACCTCGCGGGGCAGGGCGCCGCAGTGGATGGGCACGAAGGGGCGGTCGGTCCGCGGGGAGCGCTCGTGGATGGCGCGCGCGACCAGCTCCTTGCCGGTCCCGCTCTCGCCCAGTACCAGGACCGACGAGTCGGTGGGCGCCACCCGCTCGACGATCCGGAGCACCTCCTGCATGCGCGCGTTCCCGGTGAGGATGCCGCTGAAGGGCTGGGCACCGGGCGCGTGAGCGCGCAGCGCAACGTTGTCGCGCAGGAGCTGACCCTTCTCGGCCGCCTTGCGGATGAGGACGTCCAGCTCCTCGATCCGCGTGGGCTTCGTCAGGTAGTCGTAGGCTCCGAGCTTCATCGCCTCGACGGCGGTAGCCACCTCCTGGAACCCCGTCATGACGATGACCTGGGGTGACTCCGCCAGCCCGGCCAGGTCGCGCAGGACCTCGATCCCGGCCTTGCGCGGCATCTTCATGTCGAGGACGACGACGTCGTAGGCGCTCTCGCCCAGACGCGCCAGCGCCGCCTCGCCGTCGGCCACGCCCTCCACCTCGTGGCCCTTGCGGGCGAGCTCGCGCACGACCAGCTCGCGCAGATTCTTCTCGTCGTCGGCGACCAGCACGCGGATGGCGCGCTTCACGCCGGCAGCACCACGCGGAAGATCGACCCCTTGCCCACGCGCGAGGTCACCTCGAGGCGCCCGCCGTGATCGGTCACGATGCCCTGGGCGATCGCCAGCCCGAGCCCGGTCCCCTGCCCCGGGGGCTTCGTCGTGAAGAACGGGTCGAAGATCCGCCCCAGGATCTCGTCGGGGATGCCCGGCCCCTCGTCCTCGAGCTCCACCTCGATCTCCCCCCGCCGCCGGCGCGAGCGGATCCGCAGCGTTCCATCGCTGTCCATCGCCTCCAGGGCGTTGGCGGCGATGCCCAGGAACACCTGCCGGAGCTGGCCCTCGTTGGCGGTGACCGCCGGCAGCTCGGGATCGAGCTCGGTGGCGAACCGGCGCCCCCCGAACCGCGACTGGTGCGACAGCAGCTCGATCGTCTTCAGCACCAGCGCGTTGAGGTCGGTGGGCCCCCGCCGGCTCCCGGGCTCCCGCACGAACTGCAACAGGCTCCCGGTGATCTCCTTGCAGCGGTAGGTCTCCTCCTCGATGAGACCGAGGTAGTGGCGGAAGTCGTCGATCTCCGGCGTCCGCGCCAGCACCCCCTCGCGCGTCCGGGCCAGCAGCGACTCGGCGCAGCCGGCGATCGTGGCCAGCGGGTTGTTCAGCTCGTGAGCGACGCCCGCCGCCAGCCGGCCGGCCGTGGTCAGGCGCTCGGTGAGGAGCATCTGCCGCTCCAGGCGCTTGGCCAGCGTCACCTCCTCGACGAGGAGCACCAGGTGCTCGACGGCCGGCTCGATGGGAGCCGCCGTCAGCCGGAGGATCTTCGTCTCGCCCCCGATCACCATTTCATCCTCGAGCGACTCGACCCGCCGCGCCGTCAGGGCACCCTCCAGGAAGGCGCGGAGGCTTTCGCCGCGCGCGGCCGGCACCAGCTCGCCGAGGGAGCGGCCGCCCGGCTCGCCGCAGGCCAGCACGCGTCCCCCTTCGCGGTTGCCGCGCACGACGCGCAGGCCGGCGTCCAGGACGAACACGCCGAGGGGCAGGGTCTCCAGGACCACCTCGACGAAGCGCTTCTGGGCGTCGAGCTCGCGCGTGCGGGCGGCCACCATGCCTTCCAGCTGCTGGTAGAGGCGCGCATGCTCGAGGGCGATCGCCGCCTGATCGGCGAAGGCCAGCAGCAGCTCCTCCTCGTCGGCCGAGAACCGGTGGACGTCGCGGCGTAACACGGTGATCGCCCCGATCGCACGCTGGCCGACCCGGAGCGGCGCCGCCAGCATCGAGCGGAACCCGCTGGTCCGGGCCAGGTCCGGGTAGCGCACGCGAGCATCGCTGTAGAGATCAGTGCTCTGGACGGGCCGGCGCTCGCTGACGGCGCGCCCGGCGATTCCTTCGCCCTCCCGGAGGCGGATCTTGGTGACCATCTCCTGGGGGAGATCCAGGGAGGCGACCGCCATCAGCTCCTCCGTCGCGGGATCGAAGGTCATGAGGCTGCACGACTCGACGCCCAGCACGCTGCGCGCCTCGGTCATGATCACGCGGATCGTCTCCTGGACGTCGAGGCTCGCCGTCACCGCGCGGCCGGCCTCGAGCAGCGCCCGGGTCTCTCGGGCCCCCCGATGCAGGCGCCAGACCCGCGCGAGGGCGCCGCCTAGCTCACCCTGGAGCGCCGCGGGTAGCGACGCGCGGCGCAGGCGCCCGACCAGGAGCAGGTGGCCGCCAGGGTTGCGGCGTGAGGCTAGCGGCGCCCGGAGCTCGACGAGGGTGCGTCCGACATCCGGGGGAACGACGCGCGCGAGGCGGAGACCGCGCGCCGGACGCATGGCCAGGCGCTGCCGGAGCCAGTCGTCGAGCGCGTCGGGCATCGCGGCCCGTTTGGCGGTGACGACGATCGCCCCGGCTCCGCCCGAAGGAAAGGCGAGCAAGCCAGCAACGGCGCCGCTGATCCCGAGCAGCCGCTGGAGGGTTTGCCGCAGCTCGTCCTCCATCGAGGCGGCGGTGCCGAGCTGGGCGAGCAGATCCCGGACGGCGCGTCCGATCTTCACGGCAGGCGCAGCACCTTACCCGGTAGGCTGCCCGTGTGCTCGCCGTCCCTGATGACGAGGCGGCCGTTGACCAGCACGTGCTCGATGCCCACCGGGTAGCGATGGGGGGCCTCGTACGTGGCCCGATCGGCGACCTTCTTGGGGTCGAAGACCACGAGATCCGCCCGGGCGCCGACCCTGATCGCGCCGCGATCCTTGAGCCCGAGCCGGCGGGCCGGCAGCCCCGTCATCTTGTGAACGGCCTGCGGCAGCGTGAGGACGCGCTGCTCGCGCACGTATTCGCCGAGCACGCGGGGAAACGTTCCGTAGCTTCGCGGATGCGGCTTGCCCTCTCCCAGCTCGCCGTACGGCGCCAGGGACGAGCCGTCGGAGCCGATCATCACCCGCGGGTGGGCCAGGGCGCGCCGGAGGTCGCCCTCGTGGAGCTGGAAGAGGATCATGGAGGCCTTGCCCGCCTCCTCCACGATGAGATCGATCGCCGCCTCGAGGGGCTCCACGCCACGCGCGGCGGCGATTTCCGAGAGCCGTCGGCCCTCGGCGTCCTTCCGCCGGGGGCAGTAGGCGATCATGATGTTCTCCCAGCCGATCCGATCCAGCAGGCTCTGCCCGGTCACCGGCAGCTCCAGCTCGCGCCGGATTCGCGCGCGGACCTCGGCGTCGGCGAGGCGCTTGAGCATGGCGTCGATGCCGCCCTCGAGCGCCCAGTCGGGTAGGAGCGCCCGCAGCGTCGTGCTGGAGGCCGTGTAGGGATAGACGTCGGCCGTGACGTCGAGGCCGTCGGCGCAGGCGGCGTCGATCAGCTCGAGCGCCCGCTCCACCTTGCCCCAGTTCGGGCGGCCCGCCGCCTTGACGTGGCTGATCTGGACCGGCAGGTCGCTCTGGCGGCCGATCCGGATGGCCTCGGCGACGGCATCGAGCAGGGTCGCGCCCTCGCCGCGGATGTGGCTGGCGTAGATGCCGCGGCCCCGGGCGGCGCGGGCGAGCGCGACGATCTCGTCCGTCGTCGCGTAGGAGCCGGGCGCGTAAATCAGGCCGGTCGAGAGCCCCCAGGCGCCGTCCTCGGCGGCCGCGCCCAGCAGGCGCTGCATGTAGGCCAGCTCGGTGGCGGCCGGCGGTCGCCGGGCGAACCCCATGGCGGCGACGCGCAGGGTGCCGTGGCCGACGAGCTGGATGACATTGACCGCGGTGCCGTCGACATCGAAGGCGTCCAGATACTCGCGGACCGAGCGCCACCGGAAATCCATGTTCCGTGGCAGGTAGAGGGCGAATCCCTTCAGGTCGTCGAGGTGCTCGGTGGCGACGGGCGCCGGGGAGAAGCCGCAGTTGCCGACGACCTCCGTCGTCACGCCCTGGCGGATCTTCGACTCGGCGCGGCGATTGGCCCAGAGGCGCCAGTCCGAATGCGAGTGCATGTCGATGAAGCCGGGCGTCAGCACCCTTCCCGCGACGTTGACGGTGCGCCCGGCCGACTCGCGCGAGAGGTCGCCGACGGCGGCGATCGTCTCGTCGCGAATGCCGACGTCGGCGCGGCTTCCTGCCGCCCCGGTGCCATCGATGACCGTCGCGCCTTCGAGCTTCAGGTCGAACATCATCCTCGGAGGGGGGCGCTCGAACACGCCAGCATCAGAGCGCGGGAGCGCCCGTGAAGCGCAATGCGTCTTCGCTCCACTGGGCGACGGCCAGCAGGCCCGCCTCCCCGTCGGCGGCGGTCACGAGCTGAAGGGCGTGGGGCAGCCCCGAGGGCGCCAGCCCGCTGGGCAGGCTCACCGCCGGCACGCCGGCGTAGCTCCAGGGGGCGCAGAGCGAGCCGTCGCCGGTGGAGCCCAGACCCGCCGGAGCGGGCGCCGGCGCGGTCGGGACCAGCAGCGCGTCGTGGGCGGCGAGCAGGGGCATGACCTCGTCGCGGAATTTCAGGCGCGCACGATTGGCGCGCACGTAGGCCGTCGCGGTCCGGCGCAGCCCGGCCTCCACCAGCGCGCGCATCTCCTTGCCGTACTCGCCAGCGTGCGCCCGAAACGCTTCCTCGTGGTAGGCGGCGGCCTCGGCCTCCAGCACGGCCAGCCCGGCGGCATGAACGTCGGCGAAGGAGGCAGGCAGCTTCGCCTCCACCACCGCCGCGCCGGCGCGCGCGAACCGATCGGCGGCCGCCTGGATCTGCGCGGCCACCGCCGGCTCGCAGCGCGCGAGCAGCTCCGGCACCAGCGCCAGCCGGGGC
Source organism: Candidatus Methylomirabilota bacterium (assembly GCA_036001065.1). Taxonomy (NCBI): domain Bacteria; phylum Methylomirabilota (SeqCode); species Candidatus Methylomirabilota bacterium. The sequence continues at coordinate 70,901 of DASYUQ010000116.1, read as the reverse complement.
GAGCGCGGGGGCGCGGCGGCGAGCTCCCGACCCACGAGGACGCCGAACGCCAGCGCGACGTCCGCGACCGAGCGGGCGAAGACGCCCACGTGATCGAGCGACCAGGCCAGCGGGATCACGCCGTCCACAGCCACGAGCCCGTGCGTGCCCTTGAGGCCGACCACGCCGCAGTAAGCCGCGGGGCGGAGGACCGAGCCGACGGTCTGGGAGCCGAGGGCCAGCGGCAGCATGCGCGCGCCCACGGCGGCGCCCGAGCCCGCCGACGAGCCGCCGGGCGTGTGGTCGCGGTTCCACGGGTTCCGCGTGGGCGCCGGGTCCCGGTAGGCGAACTCGGTCGTCGCCGTCTTGCCGAGGATGATGGCGCCGGCTGCGCGGAGACGCGCTACCGCGGTGCCATCGCGCGGCGGTCGCGTGTGAGCCCACGACCGGGCGCCTCCGGTCGTCGGCATGCCGGCGACGTCGAAGATGTCCTTGATCCCGACGGGCACGCCGTGCAGCGGCCCCAGGACCCGGTTCGTCTGCGCCTCCGCCTCCCGCTGGCGGGCCAGGGCCAGGGCGTCGGCCTCGTCCACGTAGACCCAGGCCTTGAGCTCCGCGTCGAGCGCCCTGATCCGGCCCAGGCACGCCTCGACCAGATCCACCGGCGAGAGCTTTCCTTCGCGGATCCGGCGCGCCGCCTCCCGCGCGCCGAGGCGCGTCAGGTCTGTGTTCATAGGCTCGCCTCGGACGCGGGGGGCCCAGCCCCCGGCCGTCCTGCGGCGCGCACCTCACCTGCGGCTCGCGCTTCAACGGAGGGCATCGAGCACCTCGGCGACCACCTCGAACCGTCCGAACGACGGCATCAGGTATACGCCGTCGTACCGTCGGCGGATCTGCTGGACCAGCCGCTGCGCCATCTCGACGCCGACCCGCAGGGCGCTCTCCCCTGCCTCTCTGAGCCGCGCCCGCACGTGGTCGGGGATGGTGATGCCGGGCACCTCGTTGTGCAGGAACTCGGCGTGGCGGGAGCTGTGCAGCGGCAGCACACCGACCAGCAGGGGGACGGGGGAGCCGCCCGCACGCTCGAGGAAGCGGTCCAGCGACTCTAGCTCATAGACGGGCTGGGTTTGCACCCAGCGCGCGCCCGCCTCTACCTTGCGCTGAAAGCGCTCGATCTCGCGCGCGGGGTCCTGGGCGGAGGGATCGAGCGCGGCGCCGACACAGAAGGCGGTGGGCTCGCCGATGCTGTTGCCGGTCGCGTCCTGTCCCTCGTTCATCCGTCTCAGGATCTCCAGGAGGCCGATGGCGTCGACATCGAAAACCGCCGTGGCGTTGACGTAGTCTCCCGTGCGCGGTGGGTCGCCGGTCATGGCCAGGATGTTGCGGATCCCCAGCGCGTGGGCGCCGAGCAGGTCGGCCTGGATGCCCATGAGGTTCCGGTCGCGACAGGTGAAGTGCATGTTGATGTCGAGCCCGGCCGCCTCGCGCACGAGAATCGCCGTAGGCAGGACCGCCATGCGAACGCGTCCGAGCGAGCCGTCGTTGATGTCGGCGATCTCGACGCCGCGCTCCTTGAGGAGCTTGGCGCCCTGGATCAGCTTCTCGACCGTGTGGCCACGGGGAGGATCCAGCTCGACGGTGACGATGAATTCGCGGCTCTCGAGCTTGCGCCCCAGCAGCGTGGGCGCGGCGGTCGTCCGCAGGCCGGGCGTCTCGACCGCCTCGCGCAGCCGCACGCTCACCGCCGGGCGGTCCTGGTACCGCCTCACCGTCGTCTTGCGGTCCAGCACCGTCCGCATCGCCGCGATGTGCCCCGGCGTGGTGCCACAGCAGCCGCCCACGATGCGGGCGCCCACCTCGAGCATCCGCCCGGCGTAGTCGGCCATGTAGGCGGGCGACGAGAGGTACATGAGCCGCTCGCCGATCCGGCTCGGCAGGCCGGCGTTGGGCTGGATGGAGAGCGGCACCCTCCCGGCCTCGGGCAGCATGTGCTCGAGAACCTCGAAGAGGACGCTCGGGCCTACCGAGCAGTTGGCCCCCAGCGCCTGCACGCCCAGCGCGCGCAGCGTGCGCGCCGCCTCGGCCGGCGAGCGCCCCGTGAAGGTGACGCCCTCGTCGGTGAACGCCATCTGGGCCACGATGGGCAGATCCGTGACCGAGCGGATGGCCTCGATGGCCAGCGTGATCTCGGTGAGGTCGGAGAAGGTCTCGACGATCAAGGCGTCGACGCCGCCCTCCAGCAGCGCCTCGGCCTGCTCGCGGAACGCGGCGCGCGCCTCCTCGGGCGTCAGCGAGCCCAGCGGCGTCAGGTACTTGCCCAGCGGCCCCATCGAGCCGAGCACGAGCACGTCGCGGCCCATGCTCTCGCGGACGTCGCGGGCGAGCTTGACCCCGCGCAGGTTGATCGTGCGCACGTCGCCGGACTGGCCGTGCACGGCCAGCTTGAAGCGGTTGGCGCCGAACGTGTTGGTCTCGATGCAATCGGCCCCGGCGGCGACGTACTCCGCGTGCACCGATTGCACGAGCCGGGGATTGTTGAGGTTGAGCAGGTCGAAGCAGGCGTCCATCGGGACGCCCCGCGCGTAGAGCAGCGTGCCCATGGCGCCGTCGCACAGGAGCGGCCCCTCGGCCAGCCGGTGGCTAAACGCGTGCGGCATGACCCTGACGCAGGGCGGAGAGCAGGCGCGCGACGACCTCGTCGGGGCCGAGGCCGGTGGTGTCCAGGGCGAGGTGCGCCCGGCGGTAGTAGGGCTCGCGCGCCCGGTAAAGGGTCTCGATCTCGTCGAACGAGCGCGCCGCCAGCATGGGCCGTTCGCCGTCGCGGCGCGCGCGCTCGTAGAGCTCGCGGAGATCGCCCCCCAGCCACACGACGGTGCCCCGCTCGGCGAGCGCCTCCATCCGCCCGTCCCGGCACGGGAAGCCCCCACCGGTGGCGATGACGTCGCCCGACTTCAGCGCCAGGAGCTCGAGGGCCTCGGCCTCCAGCTGGCGGAACCGTTCTTCGCCGGCCTGGCGGAAGATCTCGGCGATCGACCGGCCCTCGCGCGCGACGATCATGTCGTCGGTCTCCACGAAGCAGCGGCCGAGCCGGCGCGCCAGCAGCCGGCCACACACGGACTTGCCCGCGCCCATGAAGCCGACCAGGATGATGTTGTCCCGGCGCATCGTCCCCGCATCGTATCAAATTACCGGGCCGGCGGAGAGGTGGCGGCCGGCGCTCACCACTGTCGCGAGGTGGGTCGTGCGAGTCGCGCTCCCGCCCGGCCGTGATGGTCAGGTCAGCGAAGCAACCCTTGCTTCCCCAGCTTCTTGGCCAGTTCGTAGATATCGGCCTTTTCCCCCGCCTTTCGTATCCCTACCGCCGCGATAAGGACGATCACCTCCCTGCGATCAACGCGATAGAGGATTCGGTAGCGCTGGCCGATCACACGGAGGCTGCGAAACCCGGCCAACTCGCCCACCAGTGGCTTCCCACATCGAGTCAAGCCCGCGTGCGAGGCTGCCGATCTCGCCACGGAAGTCACGACCTCCTGGTCTACGCCGCTACTCGGCGCGGGCCCGCTGAGTGGGTCTCAGGTAAAGGGCACGGACGAGCTCCCATCCGGCGGCCAGGAACGGGACCGCCACCAGAGCCCCGATGAGGCCGGCCAGGTGAACCCCGGCGAAGAGCGCCAGCAGCACGGCCAGCGGGTGCAACCCGGTGGCGCGCCCGACGAAGTGGGGCGCCAGGAGCTTGCCCTCCAGGAGGTTGGTCCCCCAGAAGAGCGCCGCCGTCACCACGGCGAGAGTCAGTGATTCGTTCAGGGCCGAGATGATGCCCAGCACGGCGGCCACCAGCGAGCCCACGAACGGCACGATGTTGAGCACGGCCGCCAGCGCGCCGATCAGCAGGGCATAGCGTACGCCGAGCAGCCCGAGACCGACGGCGAGCACGGCGCCCACGCAGAGGCTGGAGGCGATCTGGCCGCGCACGTAGCCCCCGATGCGGTCGAGGACGGGCCTGGCCAGCGCCGCCCCGTGGGCGCGGTACGTGGGGGGCAGGAGCTGCAGCAGGCTGGCGCCGATGTGGCCGGCGTCGATGACCAGGTACGCCGCGATCACGATGATCGCCAGCACGCCCACCACGAAGCCCACGACCCCGGCGGTCACCGCGAACGTGTTCGCCACCAGCGTACCCGCCAGACCCTGGAGGTCCTCGGGCTTGGGGGTGGGCAGCGAGGCACCCCAGCGGAGGAGAAAAACGTCCACGCTGCCGAGCCAGCGATTGACGTTGTCGAGGAGGCGCGGGAGCTGCTCCAGGAACTGAGTCCACTGCTCGGTCAGCGCCGGCCAGAGCAGGCGGCCCATCAGGGCCAGGACGGCGGCCACCCCCAGGTAGACCGCGAGGACCGTCACGCCCCTCGGCACCCGGTACCGCTCCCCGAAGCGAGCGGCCGGCAGGATGGCCGCAGCGACGATCAGCGCGGTGAAGGCCAGGAGCCAGATCTGCCAGGTATGGAGGACGAACCAGACGACGCCGACGACGCCGACCACCTGAAAGACCAGCGGCCACGGCAGCCGGGTCATGGGCCCAATGCGACGATCCCCGCCGCGGCCAGCCGCTCGATCTCGACGCGCGGCGTCCCCAGCTCGGCCAGGATCTCCGCCGTGTGCTCGCCCAGGCGCGGCGCCGGCCGCCGCACCGCGAAGGCGTGCGCCGACGAGCGGAAGGGAAAGCCGAGCATCCTGACCCGGCCGCACTCCGGCTGGTCCACCTCGGTGACGAGCCCCAGGTGGCGTACCTGTGGATCTTCGAAGACCTCGTCGAGCTCGTAGATGGGCCCGCAAGCGATGGACGCCTTCTCGAACCGCGCCAGCCATTCGGCGGTGGGGGCGCCGGCCAGCGCGCGCTCCACCCGCGCCCGGAACTCCTCACGGTTGGCCAGGCGCGCGTCGTTGGTGGCGAATCGCGGATCGCGCGCGAGCGCCTCGTCGCCCAGGGTCGCGCAGAAGCGCTCCCACTGGTCGGGGTTCATCAGCACGATGTTGATGAGCCCATCCTTGGTCGCGAAGGCTTCGGCGGGCGCCAGGTTCGGGTTGCGATTGCCCTCGCGCCGGGGGCGGCGACCGCCCTCGGCGAAGAAGTGCGCGATCGGGTCGGGCAGCAGCGCCAGCGAGGAGGCGAGCAGGTTGACGTCGAGGTGCTGGCCCTGCCCCGTGCGCAGCCGGTGAACGAGCGCCGCGTTGATGCCCCCGAAGGCCAGAAACGCCGCCGCCAGGTCCGCCACCGAGCCGCCGACCTTGGTGGGCGGATCCCCGGGCATCCCGGTCAGGGCCATCAGGCCGCTCATGCCCTGGGCGATCGAGTTGTAGCCCGGGCGGCGCGCGTAGGGGCCGGTCTGACCGAAACCAGTCACGGAGGCGTAGACGATGGCGGGGTGGGCGGCGCTCACCGCCGCGTAGCCGATGCCCAGCCGGTCCGCCACCCCGGGCAGGAAGTTCTCGATCACGACGTCGGCGCGTCGGGCGAGCTCGAGCACGACGCGCGCGCCCTCGGGCTGCTGAAGGTCGGCGGCCAGCGACCGCTTGTTCCGGTTGATGGAGGCGAAGACGGCGCTCATGCCGGCGCCGCCGTGCCAGTGGCGCAGATCGTCGCCGCGCCCCGGCCGCTCGACCTTGATGACGTCGGCGCCGAGGTCGCCCAGGAGCATGGCGCAGTAGGGCCCGGCCACCACGCGGGAGAGGTCGAGGATGCGGAGGCCGGCGAGGATCACTCGCGCTCGAGAAACCCTTCGGTCATCGCGTTGGCCTCGGGGATCCCGGTGCGCGCGATCGCGTTGATACGCGCCTTCACCTCGGCCAGCGCCCGGAAGGGCTTGGCGGCCAGGCGCTCGGCGAAGGCGCGCACCTCCTTCTCCAGCCTCTCGCCGGGGACGACGCGGTGGACGAGCCCGAGCTGACGCGCCTCCTCGGCGCTGTAGCGCCGGCCCTCCATGATGATCTCCTTGGCCCGGGCCGGACCGACGAGACGGACGAAGCGCGTGGTGGAGGCCACGCCGAGGGGCACGCCCAGATCCACCTCGGGGATCCACAGCTCCGCCTCGGCGGCGGCGACGCGGAAGTCGCAGGCCAGCGTCAGCCCCCAGCCGCCGCCCACCGCATGGCCATTGATCATCGCGATCGTCGCCTGCTCGAGATTCTCCAGCAGCGTCGTCGCGCGCTCGAAGAGCCGCCGGAACTGGCTCCGCGTGCGAAGGAAGACCTGGCGCCGCTCCTCCTCCGACATCGCGCTCTTGAGCCGGGCATCGGCCCCGGCCGAGAAGACGGGCGGCGCTCCGGTGAGAACGACGACGCGCGCGCTGGCGTCGTCGCGCAGCTCGGTGAAGGCCGTCACCAGCTCACCCAGCATCGCGTCGCTCAGCGAGTTGCGGCGCTCGGGACGATGCAGGGTGACCGTCGTGATGCGACCGTCGCGGACGACCGTGACGTTGTCCGCCATGACGGGCCGGACCGTAGCACACGCCTGCTGGTCGTCGCAACCGCGCCGGACGCGAGGGGGAGGCCCCCGCCGGCGCCGCCTCAGTGGGCTCGCCGGAGCAGCACCAGCGAGCGGGCCTGCATCAGCGGTGCACGGTGCGACGGGCGGGAGCGCGTCGGTAGGCGCAGTCCGCCATCCAGCAGCGGGCGCACTGGCTGAAGTAGTGATCGACCCGCGCCTGGCGCCCGGCGCCCACCAGCAGCGAAATCGACTTCTCCGGCGTCATGAAGCAGGCCTCGTTCAGCGTGACGCCGACGGCCTCGCCCGGACACAAGCGGAACAGGGCCCGCTGGTCGCTCACGTCCCAGGCCCCGTACCCGGGGCTGATGCGGTTGGTGACCTGGAGCCCCTGGAGGATCCCCTCCTGGCAGAGCAGGTCGTTGACGTACTCGGCGAGGCTCTCCACCGCCCCGGAGCCGACGCTGTCGAGCATGACCGCCAGCGGGAGCTCCCGCGCCTCCCACAGCTCGCCGACGCGTCGCTCCAGCGCGTCGCCGATCGTGCAGATGGCGGCGGCGATGTGCTCGACGCGACCCCAGTGGCGCTCGACGCCGGGGACCGTCAGTACCAGGTCGGGGGTCTCCAGGGCATCGCCGACCTGGCGCGTAACCGGTGTCCAGCGCACGACGGCGCGGGGGTCGATCAGACGGCGGCCCAGGACCAGCGCCTCGTCGAAGAGCGCCATCACCTCGGGACCGGCTACGGCGGTGCCGCGCTTGTACCCCTGGAAGCGCAGCACCTCGTCGGGATCGATCTCGAGCGGCAGGTCTCTGAGGACTCTGACTATAGACGCGCCTCGGGCGGGCGGCACTCTCCGGCTTCGCTCGCCTCGGGCGGGCGGCACTCTCCGGCTTCGCTCGCCTCGGGCGGGCGGCACTCTCCGGCTTCGCTCGCCTCGGGCGGGCGGCACTCTCCGGCTTCGCTCGCCTCGGGCGGGCGGGGCCCAGCCCGCCGGCGCCCTGCGGCTCGCACCACCGTGGCAATCCGGCGGATGTGCTCGGGATTGGAGCCGCAGCAGGCGCCCACGATGTTGCAGCCGGCCTCCAGCAGCGCGGGGTAGTGGCGCGCCATCTCCTCCGGCCCCAGCTCGTAGGTCACGGTGTCGCCCGTGGTGATGGGCAGGCCCGCGTTGGGATAAGCCGCCAGGGGCGCGTCCGTCACCGCGCGCATCTGCCCGATGATCACCACGGCGCGGTCGGGGCCCCGGCCGCAGTTCATTCCGACGACGTCGGCGCCGGCGGCCAGGAGATTCTTGGCCACCTCGGCCGGGCTCTCGCCCCACATGGTACGGTCGCGGTCGTGGAGCTCCTCGAACTGGAAGAACATGGTGGCCATGACCGGCAGGTCGGCCACCGCCTTGCAGGCGCGGATGGCCGCCGCCGCCTCCTGGGGGAACATCATGGTTTCGACGGCGAACAGATCGACGCCGCCCTCGGCCAGGGCCGCCGCCTGCTCGCGGAACGTCTGGAAGTACTCCTCGTCGGTGGTGTCTCCCAGGGGCTCGTACTCGGCGGGCAGCCGGCTGGTGGGCCCGATCGACCCGGCGACGTAGCCGTGGGGGGGCCTCCCCGAGCGCGCCAGGCGCGCGCCCTCGATGTTCAGCTCGCGCGTGCGGTCGCCGAGCTGGTACTCGTTGAGCTTGAGCCGGGAGCCGCCGAACGTGTTGGTCTCGACGATGTCGCTGCCGGCGTCGAAGTACCCCTGGTGGATCGAGCGGACGACGTCGGCGTGGGTGTCGTTCCACAGCTCTGGACAGGCGCCGTTGGCGAGACCGGCCGCGAAGAGCATGGTGCCGTAGCCGCCGTCGAAGACCAGCGTCTCGCCCTGGCGGATGCGCTGGAGGACCTCCCAGCCCCGAGCCTTCACCGCGCGACCTCCACGCCCAGCAACTCCTTGGCCCGCATCACCGCCAGCGTGGAGTCCTTGGCGTAGCCGTCGGCGCCGATCTCGTCGGCGAATGCCTGGCTCACCGGCGCCCCGCCGACCATCACCTTCACGCGATCGCGCAGGCCCGCCTTGATCAGGGCGTCGATCGTGCGCTTCATGGCCGGCATGGTGGTCGTCATGAGCGCGGAGATTCCCACGATGTTGGCGTGGTGCTCCTCCACCGCCGCCACGAACTTCTCCGGCGCCACGTCACGACCGAGGTTCACCACCTTGAACCCCGCGCCCTCCAGCATCATCGCCACCAGGTTCTTTCCGATATCGTGCAGATCGCCCTGCGCGGTGCCGATGACCACGACGCCGAGGTGGTCGTCGGGACGGGCCGCCTTGGTGATGAGCGGCTTGAGCAGATCGAGGCCGGCGTACATCGCGCGCGCCGACAGCAGCACCTGGGGTACGTAGTACTCGTTGCGGCGGAACTTCTCGCCGACCACGTCCATTCCCGGAATCAGCCCCTTGAAGATGAGCGTCTTGGGATCGATGGCGCGGTCGAGCCCCTCCTGCGTCTTGCGGGCGACGGTGTCCTTGTCCCCGAGGATCAGCGCGCGCGCCATCGTCGGGTAGTCGAAGTTATCGCTCATGGCGTTTTTCTAACACACCCGACGCATCGCGGCAACGCTCATGCGTCTTTGTGGACCGAAATGTGGTCGACGAGGGCCGTGGCCACGTCGGGCCCCACGGCCGTGAACGCGATCCCGGCCTGGTCGCCGCGCCGCCAGACGATCGTCCCCTCGGCGGTGATCGGCTTGGGCAGCGCCCCGCCCTCGCACCGGATCTGGACCGTGGCCCCCCGCTCGAGCTCCGAGGGCAGGCCGACCACCGAGAGCCCGCCTTCGCTGATGTCGAGCGTACGCACCACGCACGTCCGGCCCCCGACGGCGGCCACCACCGTCGCCGCCGCGTCGAGCGCCGCCCGCGGATACTTGCGGATGCTGCCCGGCATGACGCCGTAGATCTTCACCGGCTGGGTCTTGCCCTTGACCGTCACCGCGCCCAGCTCCCGGGTGAGGAACTGGCCCTTCACGCTTTCGTGGGTGGACTCGCTGACGATGATGCCGGTGCCGTACTCCTTGGTGAGGCTCTCCAGGCGCGAGGCGAGGTTGACGGTGTCGCCGATGGCCGTGTACTCGAGGCGCTGGCGCGAGCCCAGGGCGCCGACGACGGCCTCCCCCGTGTTGATCCCGACGCCGTTGCGGATCTGGCCCCCCAGCCTCTGCTCCCACCGCGCCGAGACCACCAGCGTGCGCTCCTGCAGCTCGAGCCCGGTGCGGATGGCGTTGGCGGCGTGGTCGGGATCGTCGAAGGGCGCGTTGTACAGCGCCATGATGCAGTCGCCGATGTACTTGTCCACGGTGCCGCCATGGCGGAAGACCACCTCGGTCATCTCGGTGAGGTACTCCCGCAACATCTCGGCCACCTGCTCCGGCTCGACCTTCTCCGACATCGAGGTGAAGCCGCGGATGTCCGAGAAGAGGACGGTGATGCGCCGCCGGCTCGAACCGAGCACCTGTTCGCCCTGTCCCCGGACGATCTCGCGGAGCACGTCGGGCGAGAAGAACTGGGACAGGCGCCGTCTCTCCCGCTGCTCCCGGACATAGTTGTCGATGACGGTCGCCCCGTAGCCGAGCACCAGCGCCAGCGTGACGCCGATCGCGCGGAACCAGAGCTCCCCCAGCGCGAAGGCGACGAACGCCGCCACGGCCAGCGCCACCCACAGCAGGGCGACGGCCAGGAAGGCCCGCAGCGCGCGCAGGCGGGCGGCCAGCCAGGCGGCGGCGAACCCGGCCGCGGCGGCGGCGCCCAGGCTCGCCCAGCCGGGGAGAGGCCGCACGCGATCGCCGCGCAGGAGAGTGTCGACGACGTGGGCGTGGATCTCGACACCCGGCATCGAGCGCGCGCGGGCGAAGGGTGTCGAGAAGATGTCCTGGAGCACCGGCGTGGTGGCGCCGATCAGCACGATGGCCCCGCGGAACGTCTCGGGCGGCACCTCACCATGGACGACGCGGTGGTACGGCACCCAGGGAAAGGTCCGAGGGCCGCCCCGGAAGTTGATGAGGATCTCGGTCCCCTCCGGCAGCGGCGCCGCCGGGACGCCTTTGGCCCGGGCCATGCGGTACAGCTGCAGGTCCCAGCCATCGAGGAGCTCGTCACCCAGCCGATGGCGCACCGCGGCCCGGCGCAGGTGGCCGTCCGGATCCAGCAGCTCGTTCACCGGCGCGACCCCGGCCGCGCCGCGGCGGATCACCGGAATCGGGACATTGAGATCGACCTTGTCCACGTTGAGGATGATATCCCCGCTCAACTGCTCCCTCACCGTGGTGATCGCCGCCGCGAGCACGACGTTGCCCGCGCGGGCGATGGCCGCCCCCAGCGCCTCGTCGTCCGCCGGGCCGCGAGGGGAGGGCTCGGGGAACACCACGTCGAAGGCGATGATGAGCGGGTGCGCGGCGCGGAGCACGTCCACCAGCTTGGCGTGCAGCGCGCGGGGAAAGGGCCATGACACGTTCAGCTCGTCGAAGGAGTCTTCGTCGATGGTGACGACGACGATCGGCGCCGACGGCGGGCGCGGTCCCCGCAGCTCGAACAGCCGGTCGAGCGCCCCCAGCTCGACGGTGTCGAGGGCGCCGAGCAGCACCAGGGCCAGCGTCACCACGCCGGCGCCGACGCCGGCCAGGAGCGTCCGCAGGGTCACCATGCGCGAGAGGCCACGGAAACCTATGCTACCCTAGACACAGTGAAAATACGCGTGCTCGGCGCCTACGGCGCCGAAGGGCTGGGGCAGCGGCCGTCGGCGTTTCTCGTGAACGAGCGGACGCTCGTCGACGCCGGCACCGTCACCGGGGCCCTCACCCCGAGCGAGCAGCTCGAGATCGAGCACGTCCTCATCTCCCACTCCCATCTCGACCACATGGCCGGCCTCACCTACCTCACCGAGACCCTGGCCTGCTTCAGCGCCCAGCGTCCCCTGATCGTCACCAGCATCGCGCCCGTCGCCGAGGCGCTCCGCACGGCCGTCTTCAACAACGTGGTCTGGCCCGACTTCGCGCAGATCCCGTCGGCGAGCGCCCCGATCCTCAAGTACCGCTCGCTGGCCGAGGACGCCGAACAGCGGGTGGGTGACCTATGGGTGACCGCGGTGAGCGTCAGCCACAGCGTGCCGGCGGCCGGGTTCATCGTGCACGACGGCTCGCGGGGATTCGTCTACTCCGGCGACACCGGGCCCACCCAGGCCCTGTGGAAGGCGCTGCGCGGCCTCACCGGCGTGCGCGCGATCATTCTCGAATGCGCCTTCCCCAACCGGATGCGCCCCCTGGCCGATGCCGCGCGGCACCTGACGCCCGACCTGGTCCGGCGCGAGCTGGACAAGCTGCCGCCCGACATCCCCGTGTGGATCTTCCACATCAAGCCGCAGTTCTACCAGGAGACGGCCGACGAGCTGTTGCGGATCGACGCCGGTCGCATCGTCCTGCTCGAGCAAGACAAGACCTACTCGCTGTAGCAGCATCACCGCGGGGGCGGGACGGGATCCGCCGGCCCGTTCGCGCCGACGGAAGCGCACGCAGCGCGACGTATGAGAAGGCAGCCACCGCGGCGATGGGCCAAACCGCGTGGTCGCCGGACCCCCGCGCGCGGGGCGATATCGCTACGGCCGACGCTCAGCCGTCGGCGGAGAGCAGCACCACCGTGTCGCTGCTGACCTCCACGCGCACGCGATCGCCGACCCGGAAGAGCGCGATCTCCGTCGCCGGCAGCTCGACCCGGACCGGCGCGCTGGCCCGGATGTCGATCTCGTAGAGATAGCGCGCGCCCTCGAAGACGCGCAGGGTCACCCGCCCGGGGAGGCTGGGCCCGCGGGCCATGGCGGCGTCGGTGATCGAGAGGGTTTCTGGCCGGAGCACCAGCAGCCCGCGGCTGCCCTGGCGGAAGGCGCCGATGCCGGCGACGGGGACGCGGTCGCCGCCCTCGGTCTCCACGACCACACCGAGCTCGCGGACCTCGATCACCCGCACGGGCAGGAAATTGGCGGGCCCCAGCGCCTGGGCCACCGCACGGCTGGCCGGGCGGCGGTAGAGCTGCTCGGGGTCGCCCACCTGCAGGACCCGCCCTCGCTCCACCACCGCGATGCGGTCGGACAGGGCCAGCGCGTCGGCGCTGTCGCGGGTGGCACAGATGGTGGTGACGGCAAGGTCGCGATGCAGCCGGGCCAGCTCCAGCCGGAGCGTCTTGCGCGGCAGGGGATCGAGGTGCGCCAGGGGCTCGTCGAGCAGCAGCACGCGGGGCTCGACCGCGAGCGCGCGGGCCAGGGCCAGACGCCGGCGCTGGTGGAGGACGAGGGCGCCCGGGGTGCGGTCGGCGGCGTCGGCCAGGCCCAGACGCCCGAGCACCGTCTCCACGCGCCGGTCCAGCTCCGCCGCCGTGAGCCCCGTCTGGCGCAGGCCGAACTCGACGTGCTCCCGGACGGTGATGTGCGGCCAGAGGGCGCCCTCGTGGAAGACGTATCCGATGCCGCGCCGGCCCGGCGTCAGGCGGCCGATGTCTTCGGCGTCCACGAGCACGCGCCCCGCCGCCAGCGGCAGGAAGCCGGCGATCGCGCGCAGCACCGCGCTCTTGCCCGAGTGCGGAGGGCCGAGGAACGTGAAGAACTCGCCGTACCGCACGTGGACCGCGACGTCCTCGAGATAGGGTTCCTGCCCGCTGCGCGTGCACAGGGCCTCCAGCCGGACGTCGACCAGCGGTCGGCTCATATCAATCGGAGGGGGCCTCGACGGCCCCCTCCGAGGCCTCCCCCATGAAAGGTTGCGCGGGCAAAGCCCGCGCTCGAACGCGGCGCATCACAACGCCCTCGGCCCTGAGACGGCGCCGCGCACCGCGGTGGCCGGCAGGCAGGCGAGGCCGATGGCGGCCAGCAGCAGGTAGAGCGCCGCCGGCGAATCCCACGTCAGCGCCGTGGTCGCGACGACCGGCCCGACGAAGGCGGCTCCGATGCGCGCGGAATTGATGAAGCCGATCGCCTGTCCCCCCGCCCGCTGCGCGATGCGGGCCACGACGATGGGAAAGACCGGCGCCACGCACAGCACCTGGAGGAACCGCAGCACGCCGTAGAGCCAGACAGAGGCGACGGACGCCAGCGCAGCCACCAGCACCGACGAGGCCACCAGGAGGGTCACGATCAGCATGCGCTCGCTCATCCATTCACCGAGCCGCGGGGCGGCCAGGGCCCCGAGGGCCGCCGCCACGCCCGAGGCGAAGATCAGCATGCCGCCGATCTCGAGCGTGCGGGCCGGCGCCACCCCCAGGTCGGGCAGGACCACCGGCAGGATCGCGGTGAGGAAGAAGACCTGCACGTTGCCCCCCAGCACGATCAGCGCGACGGCGGCGACGTCCCGCGGCCGCGCCGCGCCCTCGCGATCGCGCTGCCGGGGCGTGGCCGGCACCGTCGGCACGCCCCAGCGGACCAGGCCGGAGCAGCCGAGCAGGATGAGCCCGCCCAGCATGAAGGAGGTGCGGAACCCGAGTTGCGCGGCCGCGATGGCCCCCGCCAGGGGCCCGATCACCTGCCCCACCGTCATCGCCGACTGCACCGCCGCCACCCGGCGGCGCACCGCGGTCGTCTCCGTCTCGCGTCCGGCCATGATGAAGGCGAAGGTCGAGGCGGCGCCCATGATGCCGAGCACCATGCGCGAGAGGAGCAGCTCGGGCAACGTCCGCGCCAGCGCCATGCCGAAGAAGGTGAGCCCTTGCAGCATCTCGACCGCGACGTACATCGCCTTGGGGTTGCCGCGCTCGGCATAGTAGCCCCAGATGGGCGCCGTCACGACCGTGACCAGGGGCGAGATGCCGAGGATCCAGCCCGTCCAGCGGAGCGTCGCCGCCGCGTCGACCGGGCTGATGGCCTGGATGTGGAAGGGCAGGCTCACATAGACGAACGACCACGCGAATGTGCCGAAGAACATCGCAACGGGCAGGAGGTGCAGCCCCCGGAGGGTCACCGGCAGAGCGGCTTCAGCCCGTCACCTGCCGAGCACGCAGAAGCCCCGGGCCTCGATGCCGAGCGCCACGCCGAACCTGCTGCGAGCGAGCGATGGCCCCTCGAGAGGTCGTGATCACGGTCGTGCAGATGGTGGCAAATCACGGGGCCGGATGCAACTTTCGCCAAGGCGGGCTGAGAGTAGCGCTCCCAGGCCAAGGGCCGACCGCGCCTCCCTTCAGAGTGTCATTGTGTCGTTGTAGTGACGTACACGGGCCATTCCCATCGCCCGAGTCCGGTTCTCGGGCGACTCGCATCCGCCGCCCAAGTCCCCGTCGAACCGTCAGTTCAGCACGCAGGCTCCTTCCCACCGTTTCCCCCGAGATTGGCTCGGCGCTTGCCTCATGGATGTTGTCGAAGTCACGGAGACCCCTTCCCGATAAGGGCAAACCTGTCGTGAGGCAGGGACGCAAAGCCGCGGGTCAGGTGAAGCTGACAGCCGGGCTACCGAAGGAAGGGTGGAAGTTTCTGGGCTTGGGGTCTCCTGAATCGGAGGGGACCTATGGCCTCAGAACTCGCCGGAAGCGTTCAACGCCTCCCCGGCGCCCCGCGGCACTTTTCAGTCTCGAGTCCCCCTAGCCACCGGCCAGCCCTCTCCTGCTAAAGGGGCCACGCTCGAACCGACTCTGGCATCGATGACCAGTCCCCTGCGCCTCTTGAAAGCGGCGGCGATCGAAGCGTCCGCGCGCCCCACAAGGTCCTCCCCCTCCGCTGAGATCGACCGCTCGTCGGACACGACACGAGCTTGGTCGAGCGGTCCGCGACCGTCGTCTTGGCCTGCAGCGCTTCGCCGAACCACCGCGGTGGCGGCGGGGATTCGCCGCGAGATCAATCTCACCGGCGCCGGTATCGGTGTGACGCTGATCGCCGCACTCCTCTCCATCGCCGTCGTGGCTATCCGGATCTTGAGTAATCGTGCTGCGGCAACGTGGCCGCATCTACTCGCAGGACTCGTCTTTCTCCTCATCGTCACCTATCTCATCTACGGAAGCCTCGTGTACCAACTCACCCGCTTCGCCTATCTCAGGCGGCTTTGGCTTCACCGGCGCGCGTCAGACGATGATCTGCTCCGACTCTACCGGGCGCCCCACGTCCCCCCCGTGACGGTCCTCGTCCCCGCTTACAAGGAAGAAGTGCCAGTGGTCAGAAAGACGCTCCTTTCGGCCGCGTTACAGGGTCGCCCGAAGCGTCGCATCGCGCTCCTCATCGACGATCCGCCGCAACCAACGAACCCGCACGATCTCGCAAGTCTCTCGGCTATGCGGCGCTTACCCGAGGAGATCGAAGAACTGCTTCGAGAACCCCGACGACGGTGTACCGCGGCGTTCGCCGCCTTTTGTGACCGCCAGACAGACGCCCCTCTCGACCTCAGGCACGAACTGCGTCGGCTGTCTCGGCTTTACCGTGACATCGGTGCCTGGTTCCGGACCCAGGCGGCCGAGCATCCGATCACGGATCATGTCGACGAACTCTTCGTTGAACTGACTTACCGCGGCCAGGCCCGCTGGTGCCTCAGGCGGAGCAACGAATTGGCCTGGGGGCCGACCTCGCGCCACTTCGACGACGAGGATCTCATGGCCGCCTATCGATGGCTCGTGAGCTTGTTCGATGTCAGTGTGACCAGCTTCGAGCGAAAGCGGTACGGCAACCTCTCCCACGCCGCCAACAAGGCGATGAACCTCAACAGCTATCTCGGTCTCATGGGGCGGTCGTTTCGTGAAGTGGTGACGCCGGAGGGGCAGCTGATCCTCGAGGAGACCGGCCAGGCTGGCGCTGAGTTTTCGGTGCCTGACGCGGATTACGTGTTGATGGTCGACGCCGATAGCATCCTCCACCCCGAATACATGACGCGGCTCATCCACCTCCTGGAACAACCGGGGCACGAAAAGATTGCGGTGGCTCAGACGCCCTACAACGCGTTTCCGAATGCCCCCGGAGTTCTTGAGCGGATTGCCGGCGCCACCACGGACATCCAGTACATCATCCATCAGGGGTTCACCCACTATGGGGCGACATTCTGGGTGGGCGCGAACGCGCTCGTCCGCAAGCGCGCGCTCGAAGACATCGCCGTCGTCGACGTGGAGCGCGGCTATCCGATTCGCAAGTTCATTCAGGATCGGACCGTGATCGAAGACACGGAGTCCAGCGTGGATCTCATTGATCGGGGGTGGCAGCTTTACAATTACCCGGAGCGGCTCGCGTTCAGCGCGACGCCCCCGGACTTTGGCGCGCTGATCATTCAGCGGCGGCGCTGGGCCAATGGCGGCCTGATCATCCTGCCGAAACTGATCCAATATTTGTGTGGCCGAGCCTCACGAGGACGGAGGCTCGCAGAAGGGCTGATGCGCTGCCACTATCTGACTTCCCTCGCCGCGGTCAACACCGGCCTGCTCGTGGTTCTGGCGTTTCCGTTGGGCGAAGGCTTGGAAACTCTCTGGCTGCCCCTGACGGCGGTGCCCTATTACGCGCTCTATACCCGGGATCTGCTGCAGAGCGGCTATCGTGCTGGTGATGTGCTTCGGGTGTATGCGCTGAACTTGATGCTGATCCCCATCAATCTGAGCGGTTCTTTTCAATCACTCCGTCAGGCGTGGACGGGACGGAAGACCGCCTTCGGCCGCACCCCGAAAACCCAAAGTCGCACCCGGGTGCCGCGCGCCTATTTGGTGGCGGAGTACGTTCTCCTGGCCCAGTGGCTCCTCGGCGCCGTCGTGGAACTCCTGCAAGGACACTCACTCCACGCCGCGTTGGCGTTCGCGAACGCGGCATTTCTAGCCTATGCCATCGCCAGCTTCATCGGATTGCCGAAAATCAATTGGCTGACCCTCGCCCGCAGAGCGGACCTGCGGTCTCCGTGAACGACCCGCCTCGACCGCAGCCGCGCCTCACCGGCAGAGGCTCTCATTCACGAAACCGTAGACTTGCGGCACGTTGTGTCGCTGGAGGGTCCGAATCATCCGCTCAGCCACCGCGAGTCGACTCATCCCCGGTGCGGATGTCCCCAGGGTCTTCTCGTTCGTTCCCTCTCGGGGGCGCCGGTGTTCCGCGCTCACCAGGGCCGTTCGAGGTCTCGCGGTTCGAAGCGGTGGTCGCGCACGGTCCAGTACGACTGCCGGTTGTCAGCGCCGCGCTTGAGGTTCAGGGAATCGCCGTGCGTGCGCCGGTAGACGAAGGCCACGGGAGCCAGAACGACATAGTAGACGAGGGTCAGCAGGACCTTGGAGTTGACCGCACCCAGTACGGCCGCGAACCCGAGCCACGCCCCGGCCAGCCTCACCGCCAGCCGCTTGAAGAACAATCCGATGAGGAGCAGCCCCAAAGCCACATACCCGAATGCCGGCACGTTGAAGACCAGTCCGCAGACGATGCAGGCTGCGGCCAGAACCGCGAGGGTCTCGAGCGACCGGTGCCGCTCGTCTTCACTGCGTTGAATCGCCACTGTTCGCCCTACGCGCGGGATCAGAAGATGGTGTAGATAAACGGGGCGATGGCCGAGGCGCCGCCGCCCACGATGAGGAGACCGATCAGCGCCAGCATGATGACAACCGGTGCCAGCCACCACTTCTTTCGTTCCTTCAGAAAGTCCCACAGGTCCCTGGCCAGTGCCATGGCCCCTCTCCTTTCAAAGCGTCTCGAGCAGGAACTTCGCGATCAATGCGTGGGTCGCCGCATTCGGATGCTCGTTGCCATTCAGCTTGTGCTTCCAATCGGCCGTATAGATGTCGGCGATGATCCTGTGCACCTCCAAGAGTCTGATGTTGGCCGCTCGCAGCCGCTCCACAACCACGGAGTAATCTTTGTCGTAGGCCCCCCACATGACGACACTGAATTGTCCCCCGTATCGCGCCTCGAACAGCTCCTTCGATCTCTTGACGATCGCCACGTAGAGGTCGATGTCCCTCGACGTCCTCCGCCAGCCTAGGAGGACCGGAGCCACCGCTGGAAAGATGTGGGAGCGGTTGAGCACGGAAAAGGCGGCGTCCCCGTAGCTCGCGTAGAACGGTCCGCGGTACTGCACCGCCCCATCCCTGCCGAGGACATACCTCGGCGCGGACGGCCCCCACGAGACGGCCGGGTAGTTTCCGGCCGATCGCTCGATATGCTCGATGAGTCCCTGGTACACGGCTCGGCTGGGAGACTTGCCTCCAGCGAATTCATCGATGAGGCCGGTTTCGAGGATCCGGAGCATCTGATGAGGGCCGTAGCCGTGGAATCCGAAGTTGTACGCCCGGAATCTTCCCTTCGCGAGCGCCTCAAACACCCACGGCATGGTTTCCCGATCGCCCACGCCCTCGCCGACCGTCACCGAGCAGCCGAAGAACACGACGTTCTCGTACTCGCCGGCCCGGGTGGCCGGAAAGGTCTTCAGGTCGTGCGGTGCTATCCGAAGACCGTGGGGGTTGGTGGTGTAGACCACGTCCTCCAAGACTCGGCTGCCCGCCCACACCCTCGCGCGCGCCTTCACGTTGGGCGCGGCGGCGTACCCGCGGAGCTCGTCCGGGACGAAATACCCGCCCCCGATCCGCCCAAAGAACTCCCCTTCGTACTTCAGAGCTGGCGCCTGGCTCCCTCCCCGGCCGAACGGCAGCCATCCCCCGAAGTACGCCTCGGCCACCCCCACGGCCAGAGCCAGCACGGCGACGTTGAAGAGAAGGGCCTTGAACGCCGTCCCTGCTCTCGACGCGACCGCCGCACCCATGAGGAGGACGGCCGTGCCGACCGAGACGTAGACGAAAGGGGAATCGACGTCCCGGTTGAAGACGAAGCCAGAGTAGAGGACCACCCCGAGACCGATCGCCGCCGCTTCCAGGACGGCTCTAGTCCACCCCAACCGTCTCTCTCCAGTCCCGCTCCTCCGGCCACACCGGCTGCCGGCGCTTGTCGAACAGAAGGTTTCCGATCACCAGGTAGTCGATCTCCGTCCGCATGAAGCACCGGTAGGCGTCCTCCGGTGTGCACACGATCGGCTCCCCTCGGACATTGAAGCTCGTGTTCGAGACGAGGCCGTAGCCCGTCCGATCCTTGAACGCCTTGAGCAGCCGCCAGTAGCGGGGGTTCGTCTCCTGGTGGACGGTCTGCAACCGGGCGGAGAAATCGATGTGCGTCACGGCCGGGATGTCGGAGCGGATGTGGTACAACTTCTCCCGCCAGCCTCGGGCCCCGTATCCTTCCGGCAGCGCCTTTCTCCGCTCCTCCCGCACTTCCGCGATGAGGAGCATGTATGGGGATGGGGTTTCGATGTCGAAGTACTCTTCGAGGTCCTCCATCAGCACAGACGGCGCGAACGGGCGGAACCCCTCGCGGAACTTGATCTTCAAGTTGAGCTTCTTCTGCATCTCGGGGTTCCGGGCATCGGCGAGAATGCTGCGGTTCCCGAGTGCCCGCGGCCCCCACTCCATCCGCCCCTGATGCCAGGCCACCACGTTCCCGGCGTCGAGCAGGCCGGCGACCTCGTCACACAGCGCGCCGAAGTCCTCATAATGCCGGAACGACGCGCGGTGTCTGCGGACGGCCTGCCGGACCTGAGCCTCTGAGTACTGCGGTCCCAGGTAGGCCCCGTTCATTCGGTCGGTCTTGCCGTCGGCCTCCCGGGGATTGTTCAACCAGATGTGATGGGCGCAGTAGGCGGCCCCCAGCGCCCCACCGGCGTCTCCGGCCGCCGGTTGGATCCAGATCTCGTCGAACAGCCCGCTCTTGAGGATCTTCCCGTTGGCCACGCAATTGAGGGCCACGCCCCCGGCCAGGCAGAGATACCTCGAGCCGGTCAACCGCCGGGCCTCCCGCACCATGTTGAGCACGATTTCTTCCGTGACCTTCTGGATCGCCAGCGCCAGGTCGCAGTATTCGGGCAGCAACTCCTCTTCAGGCCTCCGGGCCGGCACGCCGAACAGCTGCCGCCACCGATCCTCATCGACCATCCTGAGACCGGTCGCGAAATCGAAATACCGCTGGTCCAGCCAGATGGATCCGTCCGGCCTGACATCCACGAGGCGTGTCCGGATCAGCGCGGCGTACCGCTCCACCCGCTCGGACGCCGAGTCCCCGTAGGGCGCCAGTCCCATCAGCTTGTATTCCCCGGAGTTGACCCGGAACCCCAGGAAGTATGTGAAGGCTGAGTAGAGGAGACCGACGGAGTGAGGGAAGCGAAGCTCTCGCAGGATAGCCAACCGGTTCTCGTGCCCGCGGCAGATAGAGGCCGTCGCCCACTCCCCGACGCCGTCGATGGTCACGACCGCCGCCTCCGGGAAGGGAGAAGGATAGAACGCGCTGGCCGCGTGCGAGAGGTGGTGCTCGGGGAACAGGAGCCGCAAGCGCTTCCGATCGAAGCGCTCGATCTCCGACAGCTCGTCCAGGATCAGGCTCTTGAGCATGAGCTTTTCCTTGATCCAGCCGGGCATCGCCGAGAGGAAGGACTTCAGGCCGCGGGGGGCGAAGGCGTAGTAGGTCTCGAGCAGGCGCTCGAACTTGAGGAACGGCTTGTCGTAGAAGACCACCGCGTCGAGTTCGTCGACGGAGAGGCCCGCTTCATCCAGGCAGTGGGCGACCGCGTGACGGGGGAACGCGGAGTCGTGCTTCTTCCGCGTGAACCGCTCTTCCTGCGCGGCCGCCACGACCTCGCCGTCGCTCAGCACAGCGGCCGCGGAATCGTGATAGAAAGCCGAGACGCCCAGGATCCGGGACATAGCCGGCCCCTGTCATTCGCAAGTATCGTGCCGCAGCGATCCCAGCCCGGAACGGCAAGGCCCGACCGATCGGTGCCGAGATGGCGTCTTATCGCAAGCCTGCGCGGCTGCCTCGGGACGGGGGAGTCTCGTCGCCGGACCGTCCGTCCTCGAACCACTGGCGTCGTGGCTCATGGTGTTGTCAAGCCGGCACGCGCCTCGTCGGGACGGTGACAATCAGCGCCATGCTCCCAAGGTGGGCGACCGAGGCGACGGAGCCGTCATGACGGTGCGCTCGGTGCGATGGACACGACGCGCGTGGGTCCCGGCGATCGACCACTGCAACCCTCGCGCAGCCGCCCTCCCACTCGTCTCAGAGGGAGGCGGGCAGAACCCCTGGGCCTCGATGCCCAGGGCGGTGTTGAACTTGCTGCGGAAGATGGGTCGAGTCACGGCCCACTGGAATTCCGCGTTATTGCGTTGCAGATCGAGGCAGGTCGATGCATGACCTGCCTCGAATCTGTCACCCAGCTGTCACCCGCGAATCGAACGGAGAAATTGCCTGAAGGTGGCCCGGCTGTCCACATCCTCGATGTCGGCCGCAGCCGCAAGCCGGACGACAACGCGCTTCACCGACCCCAACCGTGAATCCGGCTAAGAACACTCGTCCCAGGTAGCGAGGCCCACTATATCCGCTTGTTAGCGGACCCCCTACTTGGAGACGTTTGCGAATGGCGTCTTGCCGTGAGTCGCCCTGAATTGCTCGATGAGGCGAGACTCCGATGAGTCGGCGTGATGGTCCGCACATACTCGCCAATGCACCGCGAGACCTCGCCAATCGGAAAGATGCCACAGAAGACGGCCGCCCCGATGGCCTACAGGTTCTCCATATCCGAAGTCGACTAACTGGCGTAGACGTTGCCGAAGTCCTTGGCGCCCGGCTGCTTTCCCGACGTATACGACTCGAGCACCTTCCACCCAGTTCTCTTCCACGACATCGGTGGGGTAGGAAGGATCTTGGCCCTTGAACCATCCGGCCTCGCTCTTCGGGAGAAAGACGGGCTTCCCCGTCGCATTGCGCATGACAATGTACACCCCAGCAACCAACGGGACGACACCACACCTGCAGGCATACAGGTCTTGGACAGTCGCGCCATCGGAGAGCTGGTTCAATCCGATTCCGTCGACCACGTTGCTCACGGCCCCGCAACGGTCGCGCTAACCGGCCGCCGAGGAGCGACGCGACGAGGGTACCCGCAAGCGACGCTTGCCGGCGGTCCGGTTCAACGCGTGGTTAGCTGCCATCTTCAACATCCCCATCCCGGCGAGAGCAGGCCAATCGTGTTTACCGACGTTGCTGGAGCGTGTGCATCGACGACCAGCGTGTACAAGACTTGTTACTTGTGCGTTCCTCGGTACTCGGGCCACTTGCGTTCAAGAGCACCTCTGTAGTGGCGTTCGATTGAGCGACCTTTCTCGATGGAGAAGAGGTCTTCAGTCTGTGTTCCGTCTCTCTTGTCATACCGTAAGCCGATCACAAAAGCGCTCGCAACGGACGTTGGCCGGGAAACCGTCAACTGTCTCAACTCTCCATCGTCCTGCCGCAGTCGGATGCCTTGGCTCTCCAAGAGCGCAAAAAGGTCCCTTTCAGTATGCGACCGGTCGCCGGTGACATGGCGGGTCCACATGGCTTCGAGCTCGGAGTATGGATCACTCATCGCAGCGAACTCTCGCGATCAGCTGCGGCGCGGAGCGCTGTCAGCTGCATGCCGTGCTTGGGCAGCACGTTTGTTGGCAAGCCATGAAGAAAAGTCCGAAATCCACTGCCGCTGTGCGTCGGTCTCCGGGACCTCGATTCCCCTTGATCCCCGAATAGCTTTAATTGCAGTCTCAGCATTCTGACCGCTTGAGATGAGAGCAGCTGCTGCGACCATCGCCGATCGGCCTATGCCTTGGCGGCAATGGAGGGCGACGCTCTTTCCCGCTTTCAGCGCAGCGACGATTTGATCTACCAACTGCGCAACTGCCTCGCGAGAGTTCGGAACACTACGATCAGGGATAGGGAAGGAGCGAAATTCGAGGCCGCTGGCCGCAGAAGAGGCCGATTCGCCAGCAAGGGCGAGTTCCACTTCCTCGTCAGGCTCCAAAAGCGACACGACAATGTCGATACCCGCCTCACGCCAAGCTCGCGTCTCATCGTCGAGCCACTCTGCGCCGCGGGGTCGAGGGACAATCCCGAGTCGTCCTTGCCACGGCCCAGCGATCCAGAAGACCTTCGCTCCCATCCCTACTATTCTCCCACCTCTTGAGGCACCACTTCTCGCGGAAGGGCGTCCACGCTGACGCCCCGCTCGCGCAAGACCACGATTCGGTGATGGCCGTCGAGCACAGTACCGTCTGGCCTCGCCTTCAGCGCTCCCGGCCTACCCAACGCCAGGGACTCAATAAGCTCGGCCGTCGATAACCGACGAAACTGGTCAAGCTTCACTCTACTGAGGATGGCTTCAGAATGCAGCAACCGAAGCGGTGGCTGCGCCACGTACCCCCCCAAACTCTGCAAATGTTGGTGAATGTTGCCCTAGCCTGAACCGAGATGACGAATTCGCTTTCCTCCCCCGGAAGCGCACGGTCAGCGGCCGCAGTGCGAGCAACACGAGCACCCGGCCCGCGGCGCTGTAAGGTTCGGCTACCTCCTGTAGGCCGGCCTCGTTCAGCCAAAGAGCGCATCGTCGAAATCGTCGGCTCCAAGAACATGGCCCCTCTCGATTGTAAGGAGCAGGAGCTCGCGCAGCAGCCTGTACGAGTCGTTCATCGCCAACACGAGCTGCTCTCGCGGCAAAGGTTCGCCGTGAACCGCCTTGCTTCGAAGGCCGTAGAGTCTCTTCACAGCCTGAAACCTCGCCCTCCTGGGCTCGCCCCGTTTTTCGAGCAGACTGGCACACAGGATCGAGATCCGATAGACCAGCTCAGAGGAAACGCCGAACACGGCCTCGATACCGCTCCAGATTCTGCCCACTGCGAGACGCGGCTCCTTTGCGTAGCGCCAATCGATGGCGGCCTCGACGGCGTCTTCGCGCGTGCCGGGGCGCCTCTGTCCTCTATGGAACTCCACCGGAAGTGGCGCCGGGTCCTGGCGGCCGGCCGCGTCCGCTACCGGTCACCCGAGCAGCTGCGCCACACCTTCGCCTCGACCCTCCTGAGCCGGAACGCTCCGTTGCTCTACGTCCAGCAGCAGGGCGGATGGCGCAGCGCAAGTGTCCTGCTTCGGGTCTACGCGCGATGGCTGCCTCAGGACCTGCCTCCGTCTGTCACCCCCGTGTCACCGGAGATTCAGAGGGTCGCCGAGGCAACAGAGAACCGTGCTCGGTAAGTCCTTGAACTACCTGAGCACGCAAAACCCCTGGGCCTCGATGCCCAGCGCGGTGTTGAACTTGCTGCGGAAGATCGAGCCCGTCATCGCGTCGGTATGTTAACCCTTTACGGGTTGCATACCGAGGCAAAACGCGGCACCGGACGCAACCCAGGCGCAACCGGAGGCCTTGCTTGACCTCCGTCGCAACCCCAGGCGGCGGTCCCTTCCGGTCCGCCCTCGTCGCCACCCGGAGGGGGCTAGCGCGAGGAGCCGGCCAGGGCGCCTATCGGTGCGGACTGGTGGTGTTGCCTTCGAAGATCCCTGCCCCGATACCGGGCAGCTCGTCGGCTCTCGGCCCGAAATACTTCGCGACGTGGATGCCGGTATTGCTGTCCTCCCAGTAGATCAGCCCGTCTTTGAAAACCGGGTAGCTCACCGCCATACCGTGCGGCGCCGTCATCACATAGCCCACCTCGCGTGGCGTCTGCGGCTGCGAGATGTCGATCGCCCGAAGGCCCTGCCCGAACCAGGTGATGAACACGAGGTTCTCGAACACGGTTGGATTGTGAACGAACATGCGGCGTCGGCGGCGGGGTTGGCCGCTCGGCTCGGTTGTCGCCTGGAACATACAGTTCTCGATCTGAACGATCGGAACGGTGAAGGTGCCCACTAGGGTGGGGGTGATTTCGGAGTCTATGGAAGCGATGCCGAAGCCCCCGGCAGGACAGTCCGTCTTCTCGTCGGGGATGATCACGTAGGCAGGACGATTCTTCGTGTTCGACTTGTCGAGGGAGGGTCGGTTGGGTACCCAGACGGCGCTGTGGAGTCCCGTGCTGGTGCTGATCGCAGGAGCAATGTCCATGCGTGAGCGGCTCATCAGCGCTTGGTACTTCTGAATCTTCTTCTGGCCGGTCGCGCCGGAAGCGAGGAAGGCCTTAAGACCGGGATCGTCGTTCATCACCATGTGGAGGCAGTCGTTGGCGACTTGCGGGAGCTTGAGAGCATCGACGTCGCCTCCGATTGCGCCGCCGACGAACACGTTGGTGGACACCTTGTTGCAGCCCGCCGCACCAGCGACCAACGCGGCGTTGATTTGGCTCGCAATCGCCACCGAGTTCAGGATGTAGAAGCCGGCGGTGCCGTGCGCGACGTAAATGCGCTCTCCGTCGTCTGACATCGAGAGGGAGTGCAGACGATTGTTCTGGACCGTCTGCTTGCGGAGCGGAACTCCGTAACTGTCCGTCAGGTGGCTGAAGTCGGCAAAGCGGCCATCCGAAAAAAGGCCGGTTGCATCGGGCTGCTCGTCGAGCGGAGGGCCGCCCACATCCTGAAGCGTGAACTCCGCAGCAACCTTGAGGTCCGCGGGTACCTCTCCAGTTGCCTCATCCGTGATGCCCACGACGTAAGCGTCGGAGATCTTCCGTCCCGGGCTATTGGTATCCGGTCGGCCGGCGCCGGCAAACGATGCCATGATGGCGAGGACGCGGTTCTGGTTCTTCGGATCGCTCCAGACGAAGAACTCGTGAATCTCGCCATTGACGTTGAAGTTGTTGCTCTGGTTGATCGGCAGGCACGTCGCCGGGTCGATGTTGAACACCTGCAAGATAGTTTTTGTGGTGGTCCTGGCGATCCGGACGAGGAGCATGCGATCGGCGCCAGAGGTCGTCGTGTACCGCAGAGCACGAAGCTCCGCGTCGCTATAACCCACACCACTGGCATCGACGATCGCGGCGAACTCGGGGATTGGCGTGGTGATTGGCACGGGCGCGTCGCGCTCGGGGTCCGGCTGGATTCGGTAGGCGCTCATCCCGTCGGCGAGGCCGGGCCCATTGGCCTGTCCGACGTAGATGCAGTCGCCGGCAAGGGCAAATCCTCGCTTCAGTTTGCCGTCCGCGTCCAGGTCGCCGCCGAACTTCTCGCCGGTGACCGGGTTGATCTTGGATGCCAACGTCGGAACCCAGTGGAGGTGCTGGAAGTTGCGCGACAGGCCCAGCTTGCGCTCGAGGCGAAACGCTCCGGCCATCGCGTCGGCGTCGCTCGAGAAGGGGTCGATCTCGCCGAGGGCATTGACCCGCCGGCTGGGAATCTTGCCGAGGGGTGGGTCCCAGGTGCTCGGCTGACAGCCAGCCGGGTCGGCTGAAGGGTCCTTGCAGATCTCCTTGCCCGGTGCCTCGGCGGGCAGCAGGCCCAGGAACAGGAAGACGACGGCGCAGGCCATCGCGGCCCGCGGAAATGGCGGTCGGTATCTGCTTCGCATCGATTCCCCCCTTTCCCCCGAGACCGTAGGCCGATCTCGGCTCTCCCACGCTCCTATTGCGGCGCTGAACCGCCACCGGGTCCGAAGCAGCGACCCAAAGGGGAAGATCGAATCCTGCCTTGCCCCTACTTCGGCGTCACTGCCTTCGTCGCCGACCCACAGAAACTGCTCCGGACCTCGATGTTCTGCGGGTTCACCGGCCAGGTGAACTGCCCGCTATACCTGCCATCGCCCCCTTTCGTCAATGTGCCGATGGGATCTCCCGTCGCCGTCACGAACACACGGAGCGTCGCGGTCGAACTCGTGCTCTTCGCCGCGACCCGGAGCTCCCGCTTGTTGGCGAAATAGTCGGCCTGCTGGATGGTGATGGTGTCCGTCGTCGTTGGCGGGCTCACAGTCAGCCCGGCGGACCTCGTCACACCTTCGTAGGTCCCTGAGATCGTTACCACCGTCGAGACGCAGGCAGCCGTGGATCCTGTGAAACTTGCGCTCGTGACCCCGGCCGCTACGGTCACGCTGGCAGGGACCGTTGCCACCGCCGAGTTGCTGCTGGAGAGCGTGACCACCGCGCCGCCTGGAGGCGCAGCCGCGGTCAGGGTCACCGTTCCGACCAAAGGCGCTCCGCCAGGCACGCTCGCGTCGTTGAGACTCAAGGAGTAGACAGTCGCCGTTATCGCTGGAGTCACGGTCAGTCGGGCGGACGCGGTAAGGCCGCCGTAGGTTCCTGCGATCTCAAAGCCGATCGGGGCAGCGTACACCGGGCTGGTTGATACCGTGAAACTTGCGCTCGTGGCCCCCGCTGGTACGGTCACGCCGGCCGGAACCGTGGCAACAGTGCTATAGCTGCGGAGCATGACCGTCACGCCACCTTCCGGCGCCGCCGCATTCAGGGTCACCGTACCGGTCGAAGGAGTTCCCCCGGGCACGCTGGTGGGATTAAGGCTCAGAGAGGAGAGACTGGGTGGGGTCACAGTGAGCTCGGCGGACTTGGTGACGCCACCGTACGCCCCTGAGATCGTC
Organism: Candidatus Methylomirabilota bacterium; assembly: GCA_036001065.1. NCBI lineage: Bacteria > Methylomirabilota (SeqCode) > Candidatus Methylomirabilota bacterium. Next base: position 43,142 of record DASYUQ010000116.1, on the reverse strand, counting down.
ACTGAGGTAGGAGCAGCGACCGAAATCGTGGAGATTGTGAAATACGCGTACGTGGTCCCGGCCGGGACTGTCACGCTCGCAGGGACCGTGGCAATCGCAGGGTTGCTGCTGGAGAGCTCGACCGCCGCGCCGCCTGCCGGGGCCGGCGCACTCAGGTACATCAGTCCAGTCGAGGGGGTCCCCCCGGTCGCGATAGGGAGAAAGATGTATAGGAGAGTCGGCGGCGCGATCGGCGCGTACACGGCGAGCACAGCGGATCTGGTCGCGTCATCGAAGGCAGCCGAGATCGTCACCCCGGTGCTAGCAGTCACCGGGCTCGTGGATATCGTGAAAGTCGAGCTCGGGGCCCCGGCCGGCACCGTCACGGTGGCAGGAACCGTGGCAACCGCAGTGTTGCTGCTGGCGAGCGTGACCACCGCGCCTCCATCCGGGGCCGGCGCGAGCAGGCTCACTGTTCCGGTCGACGCGCTTCCCCCGGTCACACTCGTGGGACCGAGGCTGACGGAGACGAGAGGGGAGTGTTGGAAGAGGCCGGTGGGGCTCCAGCTCGCGCCGCCATTCGTGCTCTTGAACACGCCGGCGGCAGTCGCCGCGTAGAGGATTGTCGCCGTCACGGGGTCGATCGCGATGGCGCTCACCACGGGAGGCAGCCCGAAGGTGACAAGGGTGTCGGTCAGCCCTGAATTGACCGCGCTCCAGGTCGCTCCTCCGTCCAGGCTCTTGAATACGCCCGAGAACCCCGCGTACGTGGAGGCTACATACAGGGTGGCCGGACTCACGGGGTCGATCTGCAGATCCGCGACGCAAACGCCGACGTCGGGAGTGTCGATTAGCCCAGTGGCGGTCCAGCTCACACCCCCGTCCGAGCTTTTGAACACGCCGTGACAGCCACTGGAGTAGGAGACGGCCTCCGCATACAGGATGGTCGGAGCCAGAGGATCGGTCCGACGCTCAATGGCGAGCGGGTGAAGCGGCTCTGATATAACGCTCCATGACGCACCCCCATCCGTGCTCTTCCACATTTCGCTGTATTCCGTGACGAAATCGGCATAAACCGTCCCCACATAAACCGTGCTCGGGATCAGGGGATCGACGGCCAGGGCCGCGACATACCAGACGTAACCGTCAGGTCGATTGTCCGCATTGACCAGGATGACGTTCCAGGTCGCTCCGCCGTCCGTGCTCTTGAGCAGGCCGTTGCTGTGTACCGCATAGAGAGTGGTTGGAGTCACGGAGTCGATCGCCAGGACCGATACTGAACCGTTCGTCAGGCCGGTGGCGCTCCAGTTGGCACCCTCGTCGATACTCTTGGACACCCCGCCATCCTGCGTCCCCGCATAGAGCGTGCTCGGGCTCTGAGGGTCGATCGCCAGAGCAGTGAGGGAGGCGTTGGTCAACCCGGTGGGGCTCCAGGTCACGCCCTCGTCCGTGCTCTTGAACACGCCACGGTCGAACGAGCCCGCATACAGAGTCGTCGGGACCAGCGGGTTGACGGCGATGGCCGTGATGTTGCCGGAGCCGTGCCAGGCGCTGGCTGGTATGGCCATCAGCGCAACGAGAACAACTGACGCGACGACCGAAGCGGAGGCCCGGATGACCTGCATGGGTTCCTCCTTCTTTCGCTACGTGGACCCGGCGGGCGACTCGCCGGGCTGATCGCGAATCAGCATCTTGGCGAAGATCGGCCCGATCTCCTCGACCGCCGCGAATCGCTCTTTCTCCCCGGTCCGTACGCGCTCGACCACCCCGGTGACCTGACCTGCCGGGTGCCGGGTCAAGCGCACGATGAAGACGGCCTGCTGTCCCTCACGACCCGCGATGGCCATGGCGCCTCCCTGCCCGTGCGTGTACGCCCGCGGGCGTTAGGGAATCGTCTGTGGTGGCGTTAGCGTCCGGCCGCGTGGCAGAGAATCGCGTAAGTTGCCGCACCCTTGGGGGCCATGGGCCGCGCCGCTCGCCGGTCGAGATGCCGAAGTCGCCCGCGCGAGGCCCTCGGCCAGGCCGGACAGGGGCCGGCATTGTCGTCGCGGTCTCAGCGAAGCCGGGGTCGAAGAGCGGGCTACTGGCGCAACTCGCGAGGGAGGCCGGGGAGCGCGGCGTCTTCGGCTGCGCTTACGAGAGCCAACAGATCCTGCCCTTCGGGCCGTGGATCGACGCCGAGCAGTTCCGCAGTTCAGCCGATCTCGGCCAGCAGGGTTCTGGCGGCCCGGAGATCACGCGTGTCGTGGCCCTCGGTGAACGCGCCGAGCACGGGCGCCAGCGCCGCCCGCGCCTCGGCCGGGGCCCCGCGGTCGACGAGCCACCGGGCCAGGCTCGTCACCGCGCGCAGCTCGAGCGACCGCGCGCCGATGGCTTGGGCGGCGGCGACGGCCCTGCGGAAGCACGCCTCAGCGCCCTCTGTCCCGGCGCCGACGGCGAGGAGGAGCTCGCCCCGCAGCCGATGGAGCGCGGACTCGTAGTAGCGCTCGGCGCCGGCCTCGACCGTCTTCAGGGCGTCGGCGAGGACTTCGAGCCCCCGATCCGGCCGGCCGGCACTGCCGTACGCCTCGGCCACCAGCGACGCGAAGAACGCACGGTGCGCGAGGACGCCTCGGTTCGTTTGCAGCCGGGCGAGCTCCTCGAGGACCTCGGTGAGACTCGGGCCGGCGCCGCTCAGGAGGCACGTGAGCAGCTTAGAGCCAACGGTAAAGGACGTGAGGATGTCGGGCTGGTCGCTGAGCGCCACCACCTCGGCCGTCCGCGCCAGCGTCGCATCTTCGTTTCCGCACCAGTAGTGGACAACGGCGGCGTTGTACAGCGCCAACGCCAGCGTGTACCAGTGGGCACCGTGTCGGGCGAGACGTACCGCGTCCTCGGTCGCCGCGAGACCCTGATCGGGGCAGCCGATGAGCCACAGCCGGCGTGCCGCGATGATACGGCAGCAGACACCGGGGTCGTGGTTGCCGTAGAGGAACGTGTGGCCTCGGTGCTTCGCCGGGTGGTAGAGGGCATAACCTTGCTCGAGGTGCGTGAGCGCCCGTGCGAACTCGCCTCGCTCGACGAGCGTTCGCCACAGCGAGTGGTGGGCTTCGAGAAGTTGATCCCGGTCCTCGTTCTCGCGCGCCACTTCGAGCAGGCGCTCGCCCATCTCGCGCCTGCGCTCGGGATTGCCCCGGTAGTTCTGCACGTACCACAGTCCCCAGAGCGCCGGGAACAGTCGGCCGCGGTCGTTCACCCGCTCGCAGAGCTCCCGCGCACGCGCGTAGCAGTCCTCCACCTCCTTGGAGGCTGCGCTCTTGAGCGCGACGAGGACGGGGCCCATGTCGAGGTGGATGTCGATGGCCAGCACGGTGCGCGCCCGCCCGTCCGGCAGGCGATCGAGCGCCGCCAGCGCGCGCTCGAAGCGATCGTGCGCTTCGAGGTAGGCCAAGCGCGCCGCCGCTCTGCTCCCCGCTTCCCGCAGGTAGCGCGCGGCCTTGTCCCACACTTCGCCGCACTCCGAGTGGTACGCGACCATCTCCACGTGATCGCCGAGACGGTCGAAGAAGAGCTGCTCGACGGCCTCCACGATCGCGCCATGCAGTGCGCGGCGATGCGCCGGCAGGAGTGCGAGGTAGGTCACTTCTCGAATCCGGTCGTGGGTGAAATCGAAACGCTCACCCGTGGCGTGCAGCACGCGCCGCCGGACGAGTTCCTCGACGCCCTCGGCCGTGTCATGCTCGGCGAGGCCGGCCGTCCGCTGCAGGAGCACGAACTCGAATTCCCGCCCGATGACGGCGGCGACGCCCGCGAGTTGGCGGCCGCGCGGGCTGAGGCGGTCGAGGCGGCGCGCGATCATGTCGCGCACGCGAGTCGGGAACGGCAGGCCGGCCGGAGCCCCCACGATCGCTCCCTCCGCGACCGCTCGCATGGTCTCGACCACGATGAAGGGATTGCCGGCGCTCGTTTCCCACACGTGCTCGGCCAGTGTCGGTCCGCTGGCCGTCCTGCTGCCCGTTCGGCCGAGAAGCCGGACGAGCGCCATCGTATCGTCGCGGCCGAGCCGGGGCAGCGCCAGCAGGGTCAGCCGCCCCTCGGCGGCCAACTCATCGAGCCCCTCCCGGAGCATCGGGCGATCGCCCATCTCCTCTTCGCGAACGCTCACCGCTACCAGGACTGGCGCGTCGTAGAGGCGGCGACCAAGGAAGGCGAGGAAGCGAAGGCTCATGTCGTCCGCCCAGTGAACGTCCTCCAGCATGACGACGAGCGGCCGCCGGAGGGCAAGATGCCGAAGCAATCGGGCGAGGGCCTCGAACAGGCGCAGCGGATCTCCGGGCTCGGCCACGGCCGGCAGATTCGCGGTGAGGAGCTCGGGAAACAACCGGGCCAGCTCCGCGAGCCAGACACCGTCGAGGCCCTCCAGCGATCGTGCATCCATCAAAACCCCGCCCTGCCGGAGGGCACCGACCCAAGGTCCGAACGGCAGGATGCGCTCGCTCTCGTACCCGCGGCCGAGCAGGACCAGGCCGGCCCGCCCCTCAGCTTCGGCCGCGAGATCCGCCAGGAGCCGGCTCTTGCCGATCCCGGCCTCGCCGAGGACCGCCACGACCTGACCCTGTCCGGCCCACGCCGCAGCCAGCGCCTCGTGGAGGCGAGTCACTTCGGCGCCGCGTCCGACGATCGGTGGATCGGCGGACTTGGCTGCCATCGCAAGCGGCACCGCCGCCTGGCTCGGGCGCTGCCGGAGAATCTCCTGGTAGAGCGCCTTGGTCTCCGGCTCGGGTTCGACGCCCAGCTCGTGCTGGAGCACCTTCACGCACTCCTGGTATTGCCGGAGCGCCGCGTCTCGGCGCCCCAACTGACCATAGAGCCGCATCAGCGTTCGGTGCACGGCCTCCTGCAGCGGATCGAGCGCCAGCAGCCGCAGGGCCGTCTGCACCGCGGGGGCGGCTGCGCCACTCGTGCGCTGATGAGCGAGCCGCCGCGCCAGAGCTTCGAGCGCCAGCTCGCGCAGCCGGTTGCGCTCCGTCATCAGCCAGTCCTCGAAACCCGGCTCGGCGACGCCGAGCCCCGACAATAAATCTCCGCGGTAGAGCTCGACCGCGCGTTCGAGGGCGGCGGGCGTTCCCTCGCTGAGGGCGCACTCGAACGCCGCCGCATCCGTCTGAACCGCATCCGGGGCCAGCGTGATGGCGTCGCCGATCAGTTGGAAGAGCTCTCCCCGGATGCCGCCAAGAGCCCGCCGAAGCACGAAGAGCGTTTGGCGTAGCGCGTTGCGAGCGGTCCTGGGTGGTGTGTCAGCCCAGAGCAGAGCGGCGAGCTTGTCCCGCGGATGCGATTGGCCGGGCGGGAGCGCCAGGTAGGCGAGAAGGGCTTGCGCCTTCTTGGTCGGGACCGGGACGGGCGGTCCAGGCCCGATTCTGGCTTCGAACCCCCCGAGCAGGGAGAGCGTGAGCTCGCCCATCTGGCCTCCGGCATCCGATAAATTCCGCCCGACCTTAACACCTTGCAGGTCGCGGCACCAGCCGGCGCTCGCCGCCGCTCGCGGCACTGCAGACGATTCCCTAACGGGCTTCGCGTTACACGGTGTGCGCGGCGTCCCATCGGGCGGGGCCGGGACGCACACGGAAGGGAGGGCGGATGACCGGTGGCAGTGAGCAGCGCCTTGCAGACTTACCGCAACCAAGGAGGGAGCCCATGGAGCGACGACACGTTCTCAAGCTCGGGGCGGTGGCCAGCGGCGTATTCGCGCTGGGCGGAATGCGCCGCCTGTCCGCAGGCGTGGCCGGGGCCCAGACGGTCTCCGTGCCCACGGTCGATCGTCTCGTCATGACGAACGTCGTGGACAACGTGTACGACATCTTCAGCAAAGGCGGCAAGCTCGACACCATCACGGTCCAGCGGGCGCCGTATCAAGGAAGGGTCAACGCGCTGCTGTCTGAGCACGGTCTGGCCTACCATCTCGACTCGCTCCGCGGCGGGGAGCGGCGAGAGATCCTGCTGGACTTCAGCCTGACCGACCTCACGCTCTTCAACAACTATCGGGCGCTCGGCGTGGACCCCACGCGGGCCGATGCCCTCGTCATCAGCCACGGCCATCGCGACCACTATGGCGCGCTTACCGAACTCGCCCGCACCCGGCAGGGCAAGCTCAAGCCCGGACTGGCCCTGTACGCAGGCGGCGAGGACACCTTCTGCCATCGCGTCAGCGTGGCGCCCATCGGCGCCACCATCGACTAGGGACAGCTCGACCGCGGCGCGCTGGAAGGCCGCGGCATCAACGTGGTCCTTGCCAAGCAGCCGACCGTCGTCGCGGGCCAGGCTTTCACCTCGGGCCAGATCCTCCGGACCATCGACTTCGAGAAGTCGCCAGCGGCCGCGCGTCTGATGGCAGGGCCGATGGACTCGATGTGCTCGCCGGCGCACTTCGCGGCCACGAAGGTGGAGACCAAGCCCGGCGAGCTGGTGACCGACATGTTCTGGGGCGAGCACGCCACCGCCTACCACGTGAAGGACCGCGGGCTGGTCGTCATCACCTCGTGCGGGCACGCGGGTGTCATTAACTCCGTGCGCCATGTCCAGAAGGTGACCGCGATCGACAAGGTCCATGCGATCGTCGGAGGCTTCCACCTCTCGCCGGCGCCCGATGAGATCGTGGCCAAGACCGTCGAGCATAGGGTGGTCGGCTATCAGCGTCGGACTGGCTGCTCAAGGGGCGGGAGACTATGCGGCCGCGCGCGCCGCGTACGACGAGAGCCTCGCCCTCGCGCGCGAGTTGGATTACAAGCGGATGATCGCCCGTGCCCTCACTCAGTTGGGTGAGGTCGCCCGGCTGGAAGGGAACCTGACCGAGGCCAGATCATTGTTCGAGCGGACCATTCCGATGTGGCGCGAAAACAGACACGGGACCGGGTTAGTCGATAGCCTGCGCGGGCTCGGGGACGTCGCTCGACTGGAGGGTGGCTTTGCAGCGGCCCAGTTGCTCCTCGAGGAGAGCCTCTCCGTCTGTCGCGAGATCGGCGCCCGGCCTGGGATTGCAGCGGCGCTGCAAAGCCTGGCGGATCTGGCTGGAGCTCGGAGGGATGTCGAGGGCGCGAAGGGCCATTACCGCGAGGCCCTGACCTTGTGGGGTGAGATGGAGCATCCCGACGGGATCGCCCGATGCACGCAAGGATTGGCGAAGGCCGAGGTGGTTGAGGGCCGGTTGGACCTGGCGGCGGTCCTGTTGGGCGAGTCGGAAGCGCTGCGGGACCAGATCGGGGCGATCGTGCCCCCGGTCGAGCGGCCGCACTATGACCGTGTGATGGCCACTACACGGGATACGCTCGGCGAAACCGTGTTCCTGGAGAAGTGGAACGAGGGGCAGAAACTCGGTCGGCGAGCGGCGGCTCTTGGGGTAGGGCGGCTCTTGGGGTAGGAGAAAGCGGGAACTGACTCGCGGAGGAAGCGCGAGGTCGGGACGAGGCGCGCGGGGAAACGGTGGTCGGTACGACGGGTTTGTCGATGTGGCTGCCGCCCACCGTGGCCGCCGCACTTTGACAATCAGGCTCACGCTGGTAGTCTGACTGCGTACTTGCTCCCCGCTCGACATGCCGAAAGGCCTCGGGCGGGGTTATTTTTTGCGGCACAGCACCCGATGAGCCCGTCAGAGCCGGCCGTCGAGCGGCCGGTGGTCTTTATCGCGCATCATCGTGCGCGGAGCTCTCCGCGAGCGGCTGAACAAGCCGGATCTCTACGTCACCGGGAAGTGGGACACGAGGCACCACCTTCGGCCAAAGTTCCAGAGGCGGGCCTCGCCTAATCCGGGATCGAGCGTCACGACGTCAAGGTCGTGCAAACAGGGCCTGCACCCATCGGCGTCCTTCTTTCTTGCGCCCTAACGTCCGGTATCAGCCGCGGCCGAAGGCCGTCGGCTGGATGCCGAGGTTATGCGGCCTCGAGCTGCGCTTCATCGCCGAAGAAGCGAGGTCTTTACCCGACGTGGCAAATCGATCGGGGCAAACCAGTCTGCTGGGTAAAGATAGTCCTCTCCACTTTCGTCAATGACCCGCAGGTCACCCTCTCGCGCCGCGTCTTCGTCAGCGAGAACCCTATAGATCTTGTGCAACTCCAATGAAGCAGGATACGCGGAGTTATCTATGCAGACCACGAAACGGGCAGGGAAATCGTGGGACGCTCTGCCGCGTCTAGTCGAGATACCGCTTGCGCTTGATTTCTTTCTTGCCGATGCCATGCGCCTCATACCAGTGCAGCTCCGCTTTGCGTATCGTTCCGCTTCGCAGTCGGACAAGGGCAACGCCCTTGAGTTTCCGCCAACGGCCCGGACCATACAGCCGGCGAAGCCGCGGTAGATCGCGGATGCGTCGGCCTGCCGCGATCGTCTCGATCTCGGTGATCTCGCCGACGATCTCGAACGGCATTCCTGGCCATTATGACTCGGGGTCGATCGGCAACGCTACCGTCCAGATGCCAGCTTCGATCCCTGAGGCGGGCGCCACGCTCACTGTGATCACGTCTTCCCCAGGTAGAGGGCGACCAGGACTAAGACCAAGTGGGCCCACGGTACCCAGCCTGCCTCCATGGCTCCCCATCCCCAGAACCGCATTTTCGGTGTTGCCCACATAAAAAAGAGCGGCGCGCCGAACGAACCCATACACGTCAACCGCGAGCCGGTTTGGTTTGAGTCGGTTGCGCCATCGTGCTACCCGCCTAACGACCTAGCTGCCGAGCGGCCAACCCAGGCGCAACCGAGCCCGGTCAGGTTGGCCAGCGCGACGGGGCAGAATGCGGGCTAACTACCCGAGCACGCAGAAGCCCTGGGCTTCGATGCCCAGGGCCGTGTTGAACTTGCTGCGGAAGTTCTCGAGCGCCACGGCGGCGGTCAGCTCCACGATCTCCGGCTCCGCGAACTGCCGGCCGACCCGCTCGAACAGCTCGTCGGTCACCTTCTGGCCCGTGACCGTCATCGCCTCGGCGTACTCGAGGGCAACCCGTTCCCTGTCGGAGAAGAGATCGCTCTCGGCCGCCCGACCGACCTGGCGCACCTTGTCCTCCGACGCCCCCGCCCGCATCCCCCGGGATGCGTTGATGTCAATTCAGAAGGGACAGCCGTTGATCAGCGCGACACGCAGGTAGACCAGCGCCAGCAGCTCGGGGCCGAGCAGGCCGGATTTGTCCACGGCGGCGGCGAGCTGCTTGGCGGCCTTCATGATGCCCGGCCGGTGGGCCTGGACCTTCGTGGTATTCAGGAGGAACCCGACGGTCTCGCGCTCCTTGGCGAAGACGTCGCTGAGGACGGGGTCGTCGCCGGGGTCCTCGATCTCCCTCACTCGGGGCATGGCGCGATTCTACCCCTTGTCCACCTCGTCGCGGAATCTCTTGGCAAGGGCGGTCGCGTGCGAGTGCCCTCCTGCGCCCGCCGCTCACCGCCGTCGGAGCGCCGCCTCGATCTCCGGCAACGCGCCCAGGAGCACGTCGCCGACGACCTGGAGGCTTCGCGGGGAGAGCTTGTCCAGCGTATCTTCCGGGGTGTGCCAGAAGCCACGCCCGTCGGCGGTGCGGCCGTAGGTGTAGTCGATCAGGAGCGTCGCCGCGACGCCGGCCTGAAGAAAGGGCACGTGGTCGTCCTCCATGGCGATCCGGTCATCGAGAAAATGACGTCCGTACCCCAGGCGCCGCGCCGCCGTCCACAGGAGATCGTTCAGCCAGGGGGCCGAGCCGGCGTCCTGGCGGATGTCCAGGTCGCGGTCGCCGATCATGTCGACCACGATCGCCGCCCGCAGGCGCCTCAGCTCGCCGGTCCTGGCGAGCTCTTGGACCAGGTGGCGGGAGCCGTGCAGCCCGGCCCGGTTGAACAGGGGATCGCGGTCCTCCTCGCCGTCGAGGAAGGCGACCCAGACCGTGTACTCGCGGGGGACGCCGGCCAGGCTACGGGCCAGCTCGAGGAGCAGGGCGGTGCTCGATCCCCCGTCGTTGGCGCCGACGAAGCGCAGGTTGGGATAGTACTTCGTGTCGTAGTGCCCACCCAACAGGATCGCCTCCGCCCGCCGGCCCGGAATTTCGGCGATGAGGTTGGCCATGCGGACGGGCCCCAGGGCCGTGGGCGCGACGAACGACTGGGTCCGGACGCGGACGCCGACCTTTCTGAGCTCCCCCACGATGTACTCCCGCGTGCGGTCGAGCGCGGCCGACCCCGACGGCCGCGGTCCGAAGCCCACGATCCTTTCGAGGTCGCGCCAGGCGCGGCCGGCGTCGATCGACGAGGCGGCCTCCGCCCCGAAGGCCAGGCCGAGGACGACGGCGACCAGCGACCCCAGCCGGACGCGCGCGGGTCTCATGGGTCAGGGGCCACGGTACTCCACCAGGCGCTCGAAGGAAAAGCCATGGTCGCGCCGGCGGTCGAGGGCCCGGGCGCGCTCGCGAAGCTCGCGGTCGCTCGGCTTGCTCTCGGCGATCGACCCGACGACCACGATCGTCCCCGTCCCCGGGACGCGGAAGACGTCCACGCTGGGGAAGGCGGCCTGGATGTTGGCGATGTCGGTCTCGGTCTCGTGGCTGGCGTTGACGTTGAAGACGACGAGGCCACCGGGTTGCAGACGGCGCTGGAGGCTCCGGAAGAACTCGATCGTCTTGAGCCGCAGGGGGACGCCCGTCGCGTCGGTCCCGGCCCCGGGCTTGAGGAACGCGTCCATATAGATGACGTCGTAGCGCTCGCTCGTCCGCCGCAGGTACTCGAAGCCGTCCTCGACGAAGATCCGCGTGCCCGGGCGGGGGCCGGTCCCGAAGTACTTCTCGGCGACGGCGACGATCACCGGATCGATGTCCACGACGTCCACACGCACCTCGGCGAAGAAGTGGTTGAGAAAGCGCACCATCGCGCCGCCCCCCAGACCGACGACGAGGCACGCCCCCGGCTGGGGCCGGTAGAGGAAGCTCATGAACATCAGCCGCGTGTACGCGACCTGGAGCAGGTAGGGGGCGCCGAGGTCGATGGAGGTCTCCAGGACCTCTTCACCGCTGTCCCGGATGAAGTAGAGGCTCCGGCGGGAGCCCCGATCACGAATCCGGATGTGCGAGAACTCGGAGCGGGTCTCGTAGACCAGGGTCTCCCGCTCGGAGGCGCCGGCCGCCCGGACGTCGCTCCCGGCGGCGCCCGGCCCCGTCAGCGTGGCGGCGAGCAACAGGCCGCCCACGATCCGCGCGCGCCGCGGCGTCACGTCAGTACTGGCCGTAGAACATCTTGAAGGTCCGGAACTCCACGTCGTTCCGGTCGTCCGTGAAGATCGGCCACTCGGGGCCGGCCACCGCGGCGCGAAAGCTCGCCACCGCTCGATTCGCGACCTCCCGGGCCGTGGCCGGCGCGGGCGCCGTCTCCAGCAGGCGCCGCAGGCCCGCCTCCTCCACGGGCGCCTTGCTGGCGATGAGGATGAAGTTCCCGTTCCCGATGAGAAAGACGCTCGGGAACACCGACTGCACGGTGCGGACGAAGGGCGCGATCAGATCGTCGCCGGCCTGGATCGACAGCACGTTCATCATGACGAGCCCGCGCTCGGTCAGCCGGTCCTTGGCGAGCTGGAAGAACTCGCGGGTCGTGCAGAAGAAGGGGACGTGGCCGGTGACGTAGAGGTCGATGTCGATCACGTCGTAGCGCTCGCGCGCGGATTCCAGGTAGAAGCGCGCGTCCTGCTCGACGAGGCGGACCCGGGGGTGGCCGTCCAGGCCGAAGAACTTCTTGGCCACCTCGATGACTTTGCCGTCGAGCTCGACGCCGACCACTTCGACATCGGGGTAGACGGTGACGAGCTGCTTCACCGACGTGCCGCCGGCGGCGCCCAGGAAGAGCACCTTCCGGCCGCCGTTCATGAGCGGCCCCAGGAGGAAGTAGTCGTAGTAGCTCCCCACCAGCACCGAATCCTTCAGCATGACGGTCTGGGGACCGTCCTGGTAGTTGAGGTAGAGGTAACGGGCCGCCGGCTGGTCCACCACCTGGATGATGTTGTGGATGGACTCGTCCTCGAAGATGATCCCCGGCGCCGGCGGCGGGGCCGGCAGGGCCCAGGACACCAGCAGGAGCGCCGCCGCCACGCCGTAGCCGAACCGCCGCCAGGCGACCGCCAGGGTCACTCCCGCCAGCGCCAGCAGCGTGCCGGCGACGTAGTGACTGGCGCGCGTGCCCAGCACCGGAATGGCGTAGAAGGCGGTGAAGAACGTGCCGGCGATGCTCCCCAGCGTCGACACGGCGTACACGCGCCCGGCGGTGTCGGCGATCCGGGTCGTCAGCGTCAACCGCACGACGATGGGCGAGACCACGGCCAGCAGCACCGAGGGCAGCCCCAGGAGGACGGCGCTGCCGACGACCGCGCCCCACGCCGGACCGTAGCGGCGAACGTACGGCAGCAGCGAGGTCCCCAGCGGCGGCACCAGGAAGACGTAGAGGCTGGAGACGACGAGCGCGCCGAGGAGGAAGCGGAGCGCGTAGGGCGTGTCACCGACCCGGCCGCCCAGGAAGTAGCCACCGGCCAGCGCGGCCATCACCACGCCGATGAGCGCCCCCCACTGGTAGACGGAGTAGCCGAAGTAGGGCGCCAGGACCCGGCCGCCGAGGATCTCGAGCATCATGATGACCCATCCCGAGAGGAACGCCACCAGCAGCGGCCACACGCGCGGCCAGAGGCCCCCGCCCGGATGATCGTCAGGGCCCTGGCGCGGCCTCTTCTTCATCGGGGACGTCGGCGGTTGCGGGAGGCGGGCGGCTTTGTGCCGACGGCGCCGTAGTAATTCATCGTGAGCACGAAGGCCTCCTGGGCGACCAGAGCGGTGAGCCCGTCCAGCCAGCCCTGGGCCGTCCGCTCGTCCACGATGCCGAACCGCACGGCGTTCTCCCCGCGCCGCTCCAGGAACGATTTCGTGTACGGCTCCAGCGTGGTGTCCTGGTACACGTCGGTCAGGAGCCGCACCCGCCCCAGGCCGGCCGCGCGCAGGAGCCCGGGCAGCCGCCGACCGCTCCACGGCTCCTCGTACAGGCGGGCGGCGACGCCGGCCATGATCCGCTCGGTGAGGGCGCGATCGGGATGGGTCACCGCGACCGTGCCGAAGTCCTGGTCCTGCACGGCGACGAGGCCGCCCGGCCGGGTGACCCGCGCCATCTCCTTCACGACCGGGAGCGGCTGGGCCACGTGCAGCAGCACCGTCACCGCCAGCGTCGCGTCGAAACGCCCCGCCGCGAACGGCAGCCGCCCGCCGGCGGCGACGCGCAGGGCGATCCGGCGGCGGAGCGGATGGCGGCGCAGGATGCCGGTGGCGGCGCGCACGAGCCATCGGCTCTGATCCACGCCGGCGACGCGGCCGCGGACACCGACGCGCGCCGCCAGGTCGCGCAGGACAACCCCGGTGCCGCAGCCGACCTCCAGCACGGCGTCGCCGGAGCGGACGGGCATGAAGCGGAGGAACCGCTGGCGCAGCCGGACCTGGCTCGGCGTGCGCCCGCGCTCCTCCAGCGACTCGGCGAAGCGGGTGGGATCGGGCTGGGCGTCGACGTCGCGATAGGGATCCGGGTGGAGCGCCCTCATCCTCCGAGCTGGGCCGCGTACCGGCGGGCGCAGTCGTCGCTGCAGAAATAGACGGGCTCACCCCGGGCCAGCGCGCGCACGGCGCGCGAGCGCACCACGTAGGTCTGGCAGACGGGATCCTTGACCAGCTCGTCCCGCAGCGCGGCTGGCCGGTGCCGGGGCGGGGCCAGGGCGCGCCGCAGCAGCGGCAACAGGAGGGCGGTCGCCACCAGCACCCACAGGAGGAGCAGGGCGATCCTCATCGCGCTCAGCGATCGGGCCGGATGGACACCGCGCGGAGGAACTCCTTGTCTTGCGCCGTCAGCTCGGGCGAAGGGTTGCCGCGGCCCTTGGCGCCCGCGAAGAAGATCCCCGTATCGGCGCCGCGCTTGATGATCTCCTGCACCGCATCGCGGGCCGCGTCCGCGGCGGCCAGCGAGACCTCGATCGTTCGGAGCAGCTTTTTCATCAGCGCGTCCACGTGGGGCTCTCGGGGCATGACGTGCCCCCTACGATAGGACCCGCCCTTGCGGGTGTCAACGCCGGCCGCGGGAGGTCGATGGAGTGTGGGCTATACTGCGCGCGATGAACGGGCCGTGGACTTACCTGGCCTCGTCCCCGCGCTACACGCGCGGGCATCTCACACTGCGCGAGGACGTCTGGCGGTTGCCCGACGGACGCCAGGCCGTCTATCCCGTGCTGGCGGTGGGGATCACCGTGGGCGTCCTGCCCTTCGTGGACGACCGGCGTGTGCTCCTCGTCCGCCAGTACCGCCACCTGCAGCGGGAGCACTCCTGGGAGCTGCCGGGAGGCGGCGCTCGGCCCGGGGAAGATCCCCTCGCCGCCGCCCAGCGCGAGCTGCGCGAGGAGGGCGGCTACCGCGCCGAGCGTTGCGTCTTCCTCACCCGCTTCTATCCGTCGAACGCCTATCTCGACGAGATCGCCTACTGCTATGCGGCCTGGGGCCTCACGCCCGATCCGCTGCCCGCCGACGACGACGAGTTCATGGAGCGCCGGATCGTGGCGCTCGACGAGGCCGTCCGCATGGCGCTGGAGGGCGCGATCACAGAATCGGTCTCCAAGGTGACGCTGCTCCAGTACGCCGCCGGCCACCGCCCGTGATGGCCGCCGGAGCGTGCTCCCTCAGCCGAAGATGCTCCGGAGCGCGCTCTCCAGCTCGTCGAGCCCCGTCACGATGGCGCCGCCGCCAGCGAGGATAAAGTACTCGACCTGGAGATTGACGAGGGCGCCCTCGTTGTCGGCGGTGATTCGGACGTCGCCCCGGTAGCCGACGATCGGCTTGCTCTGGGCGAACGCGAAGCCGATCTCCGCCGCGGTGCCGCTGTCCACGTCAGGCCCGTCCAGCACGGCCAGCACGCCGTCCGCCTGCTCGATGGCGCGGCGGTTGGTCTCGCCGATCTCGTGATTGAGCCGCCGCCAGGCCGCGCGCCGCTCGGGGCCGTCCGGGATGCTGCGCACCGCCTCGAGCCTCTGCGGATCGGTAAGGGCCCACGGGTCGATGACGTCGTAGCCGAGCCCTTCGACGAGGGGCAGGAGCCGGCCGTGATAGAAGGCGCGCCCGGCCTCGGAGAATCCCAGCGGACCGGCGAGGTAGAGCCGCACCCGGGCCACGGTGAGTCGGCCCATGCTAGTAGGTGGCGCGACCCCCCGAGAGGTCGTAGACGGCGCCCGTCGAAAACGAGCATTCGTCGGAGGCGAGCCAGGCCACCAGCGCCGCCACCTCCTCGGGCCGGCCGACCCGCCCCATCGGGATCTTGGCGATCAACATATCCACCGTCTCCTTCGTCATCTGCGTGAGCAGCTCGGTGCCGATCACCGCCGGCGCCACCGCGTTCACGTAGATTCCCCTGGTGGCCACTTCCTTGGCCAGCGCCTTGGTGAGGCCGATGACGCCCGCCTTGGCCGCCGAGTAGGGCACCAGCGTGGGGTTGCCCTCCTTGCCGGCGATCGACGCGACGTTGACGATGCGGCCGCCGCCCGTGGCCAGCATCAGCCGGATGGCCGCCCGACAGACGAGGAAGACGCTGGTGAGGTCGCAGGCGATGACCTGGTGCCAGTCGTCGTCGCTCAGCTCCCAGATGGGGTACGACCGCCCGGTGATCCCGGCGTTGTTGACGACGATGTCCAGGCGGCCCCAGCGCTCGACGGGGGCGTGGACGGCCCGCTCCACGTCGGCGGTGACGGTGACGTCGGCCACGATCGCGGTGGCCCCGGGCCCCAGTCGGGTCGTGGCGGCCTTCACGGCCTCGACGTCGCGGTCCACGAGAGCGACCCGCGCGCCCTCGCGCAGGAGACGTTCGGTGACGGCGAGCCCGATGCCGCGGGCGGCGCCGGTGACCAGAGCGGTGCGTCCTTCAAGCGTCATCGCGCGATCGTATCCCCTCCGGAGTCGGACGGCGCCAGGACGACCGCATCGTCGGTGGCGAAGGTGAGGGTGACGGGCTTCTTGCGCTCGAGCGCGCGCCCCCCGGCATGGGAGACGTCCACCCAGAGGGGGCGTCCGTGGACCGTCACCTCCACGCGCACGACCGGCCCCAGGAACGTGATGACCTCGACCACGCCCTGGAGGCGGTTGGCCTCGGTCCCGGTCGCGCCCCCGGCCAGGAGATGAAGCTTCTCGGGCCGCACCGAAAGCATCACCCGCTCGCCGTCGGTCCGGCCCGGGAGACGGGCCCGCAGCCGCTCCCCTTCCCACTCCAGGACACCCTGGGCCGCGGAGCGGACGCGGCACGGCAGGAGGTTGGAGATGCCGATGAAGTCGGCGACGAAACCGGTGCGCGGCGCCGCGTAGATCTCCTCTGGCGGGCCGATCTGCTCGATCCGTCCGTCGCGCATCACCGCGATACGGTCGGCGATGGACAGCGCCTCTTCCTGGTCGTGGGTGACGTAGACGGTCGTGATGCCGACGTCCTGCTGGATCTTGCGGATCTCGCCGCGCAGCCGCAGCCGGATCTTGGCGTCCAGCGCCGACAGCGGCTCGTCCAGCAGGAGAGCCAGGGGCTTGCGGGCCAGCGCCCGGGCCAGGGCCACCCGCTGCTGCTGGCCGCCGGAGAGCTGGTTGGCGTAGCGGGCCTCCAGCCCCCCGAGCTTGGTCAGCTCGATCATCTCGCCGACCCGCTCGCGGGTTCGGGCCTCGGGCCACCGCGCCAGACGCAGGCCGAAAGCGATGTTCTCGGCCACCGTCATGGTCGGGAAGAGGGCGTAGGACTGAAAGACGATGCCCAGCCCCCGCTTGCGCGGCGGCACGCCGACGACCGGGCGATCGTCGAACCAGATCTCCCCCGCGTCGGGCGCCTCGAATCCCGCGATCATGCGCAGCGTCGTGGTCTTGCCGCAGCCTGAGCCGCCCACCAGCGAGACGAGCTCGCCCTCGCGGACCTCCAGGGAGAGCCGGTCCACGGCCACCGTCGAGCCGAAGCGCTTGCTGAGGTCGCGCAGCGTGATCTTCACGTCAGCGGGAGTACCTCTCCAGCCACTTCTTGACGAGCCGGTCCTTGTACTCGGGATCGCCGGCCTTCGCGAAATCGAGGTTGATGAGGTGCATCTCCGTGATCTTCGGGCCGCTGACCGGGACGTCGGTGCGGGTCAGGCCCGTGCCCCGCCAGGTGGCGTAGGCGCCCATGGCCGATCTGGAGATCGCCCAGTCCAGGAACCGCCGGGCGTTCTGGGGATTCTTGGCCCCCTTCACCAGGGCGTTGCCCTCAAACGTCCAGGCCACGCCGTCGGAGGGGTGGATGACGTCGATGGGCGCCCCCTGCTTGCGGGCGACCTCGATCTCGTAGGCCAGCGCGATGCCGATGGGGGTCTCGCCGGAGGCGGCCATGCGCCCCGGCGCGCCCCCGGACTTGGTCACCTGCGAGAGGTTCTTGTCGAGCGCGTCGTAGTACTGCCACATCCGGTCCTCGCCCAGCCGGGTGGCGTGGCTCGCCAGCAGGAGATAGGCCAGGCCGGACGTGGACGGGTTGGACATGACGATGTGGCCGCGGTAGCGGGGATCGACGAGGTCGGCCCACGACTTCGGGGGTGCCAGCTTGAGCTCCGCCATCTTCCTCTGGTTGACGGCGAAGGCCGCCGTGAGGAGCGTCACACCCTGCCACATGTTCTCGGGGTGCTTGAAGCGCGCGGCGATCTTGTCGGACTCCTTGGCCGCGTACGTTTCCAGCAGCCCTTTGCGGGCGGCGCCGGTCAGATAGTCGTTGAAGACGCCCCAGACAACATCGGCCTGGGGATTGGCGCGTTCCGCTTCGATCCGCGCCATCGTCGGTCCGGTCGATCCGCGGATGTAGGCAGCCTTGGCGGCAAGATCCGGCAAATCCTTCCTGAACTGCTCCCAGAAGTCCTTCAGCTCGTTCTCCTCGTAGGCCGTGTAGATCACGAGCCGCTCCTCGGCGGCCTCGCCGCCGACGGGGCGCAGCGCCGACAGGAGCCCGAGCGCCAGCAGGAGCCTCAGAGTTCGTCGCATGAGCCGTCCTCCCTTCCGCCGTCCCTACGTTTTCAGGATCGCCACCCGCTCGCCGCCGACCAGCGCGCGCAGGAGCAGGATCGTGCCGATGACGATGCCGAGGATGATGGTGCCGAGCGCGCAGGCCACGCCGGGGTAGCCGTTCTCGACCTGGTTGAGGATCGCCACCGAACCCAGGTTGAACCCCGGATAGATGAGGAAGACCACGGCGCTCACGGTGACCATCCCGTTGATGAAGAAGTAGACGAAGATCGAGAAGGCGGTGCCGGTCAGCAGCGGCAGCACGACGCGCGCGAAGGTGCGCACGCTGCCGGCCCCCAGGCTCACCGCGGCCTCCTCGATGGCGGGGTCGATCTGCTTGAGCGCGTTGATGCCGGCCAGCACCGCGACGGGGAACTTCCAGAAGACCACGCTCGATACCAGGATCCAGAGGGTCCCCGTGAGATAGAGCGGCGGCACGTTGAAGGCGAGGATGTACCCGACCCCGATGACGGTGCCCGGCAGCGCCGCCGGCAGCAGGCTCAGGAACTCGATGGCCCGCGCGCCCGGGGGGCGCTTGCGCTCGATCACGTAGGCGGTGACGAGCGCCAGCGCGGTGCCGGCCACGCCGGAGACGGCCGCCAGCTTGACGCTGTTCCAGATGGGCCAGGCGCCCTCCGCGGTGGACCTGAAGGCGTAATGCGTGAGCGCGAGCGACCAGTCGCTCCCCCACAGCCGCACGAAGGAGCCGAGGGGGATGAGCCCGTAGATGACCGCGATGAACAGCGCGATCCCACCGGAGAGGACGAACAGCGGCCAGCGGATGAGCGCGGGGGTGGGCCGCGCCACCGTGCTCGCGCCCGCCGAGACCGTCACGTAGGACGCCGACCCGACCCAGTAGGCGTTGAGGAGGTACGCGATCAGGCACGGCACGATGAGGACGACGCTCATCGTCGCCGCCGAGGCGAAGTCATTCAGCCCGATGACCTCGGAGTAGATCTCCGTCGCCAGCACGTTGTAGCGGCCGCCGACGAGGATGGGGTTGCCGAAGTCGGTCATGCAGAGGATGAAGACGATCAGCGCCGCCGAGGCCAGGCCCGGCCGGGCCAGCCTCAGCGTCACGCGCCGGAGCGTGGTGAGCGGACCCGCCCCCAGGTTCTCGGCCGCCTCTTCCAGCGCGGTGTCGATGTTCCCCAGCACGTTGGCCAGCAGGATGTAGGCCGGGGGCAGGAACGTGAACACCTGGGCCATGACGATGCCGTGGAAGCCGTAGATGGACCAGCCGAGCCCCAGCCACCGCGTCACCATGCCGTTGCGGCCGAAGAGCAGGATGAAGGCCAGTGAGACGAGGAACGGCGGGGAGATCAGCGGCAGCAGGCTCATCAGCGACACGAACCGCTTGCCGGGCATCGTCGTCCGCGTCACCGCGTAGGCCAGCACCAGGGCCAGCAGGACGGTGAGGACGGTCGAGACCGCCGCCACCGCCAGGCTGTTGAGGAGGATCCGCAACAGGCGCCAGGTGCTGAAGAACTCCCGGTAGTGGCCCAGCGTCAGGCCGGCCGGGCCGACCACGCTCATCCACAACACCTTCACCACCGGCCAGACGACGAAGGTCCCCAGGAGCAGCAGGACGGCCGCCGCCACCGCCGTGACGAGCAGCTCGCCCTGGACCCACCGCGTCCGGAGCGCCGCCGGCGCGCGGGTGAGGGGCAGACTCATCGTCGCCGCGCCGCCTGTCAGCCGGCGGTGAAGCCGCCGTCGACGACCAGCTCGGCGCCGGTCATGTACGACGCGTCGTCACTGGCGAGGAACAGGGCGACGCCGGCGATCTCCCGGGGATCGGCGATGCGCCCCAGGGGGATGCCGGCCTCGAACTCCCGGCGGAGCGCCTCGGTGAGATACGGGGCCTGCAGCGGGGTGTCCACGATGCCCGGGTGGATGATGTTGCAGCGGATCCGGTCTTTGGCGAACTGGATGGCCAGCGACTTCGTCAGCGAGATGAGGCCCCCCTTGGCCGCGGTGTAGGCGTCCTGGGCCCGCGTGAATCCGGCCAGCGCCGAGACCGAGCCCATGAGGATGACGGAGCCGCCGCCGGCGCGACGCAGGCACGGAATCCCGTACTTCGTCACCCAGAAGGCCGATTTGAGATTGATGGCGACGACGCGGTCCCACCAGCGCTCGTCCGTCTCCAGCACCGAGCGGTCCCGGTCCTTCCAGAGCACGCCGGCGCAGTGGTAGAGCACGTGGAGCGCGTCGAAGTGGCGGGCGCTCTCCTCGATCATGCGACGCACGTCGCCCTCGATCGCCACGTCGCCGGTGACCGCCAGCGCCTGGCCGCCCTCGGCCTCGACCAGGCGGACCGTCTCCTTGGCGGCCTGGTCGTCGAGGTCGGCCACCACGATGCGGGCACCCTCCGACGCGAAGAGCAGCGCCGCCGCGCGGCCGATGCCCATGGCGCCGCCGGTGATGAACGCCACCCTATCTTCCAATCGATTCATTCCGATCGCCCCGAGAGATGCATTCAGATTCTCTCGAAATTCCGGATCAGCTCCCAATCCGTGACCGCCTGGTCGAAGGCTTGCTGCTCGAGCCGCGCCGTGTGCAGGTAGTGCTCGACCACGCGCTCGCCGAACGCGGCGCGCGCCACCTCGGACCGCTCCAGCCCGTCGACGGCTTCGCGGAGGGCCTTCGGCACCTGAGGCAGCGTGGCGTCCTGGTAGGCGTTGCCCTCGTAGAGCTTGGGCGCCTTGAGCTTGCTGGTGACGCCGTGCAGCCCGGCGGCGATCGTGGCCGCGAACGCGAGATAGGGGTTGGCGTCGGCCCCGGGGATGCGGTTTTCCACGCGGAAGGCGCCGCCCGCGCCGCAGAGCCGGAAGCCGCAGGTGCGGTTGTCCCAGCCGGCGGCGATGCGCGTCGGCGCGAACGAGCCCGCCTGGTAGCGCTTGTAGGAGTTCACCGTGGGCGCGTAGAAGTACGCGAACTCGCGGGCCAGCGCCATCTGCCCGGCCAGCCACTGGCCGCAGAGCGGGGTGACGGCGGCCGGCGTCCCCGGGGCCTTGCCGGCGGGGGCGAAGAGCGGCTTGCGGCCGGTGCCATCCCAGAGCGACG
The DNA here is from genome assembly GCA_036001065.1 of Candidatus Methylomirabilota bacterium. Taxonomy (NCBI): domain Bacteria; phylum Methylomirabilota (SeqCode); species Candidatus Methylomirabilota bacterium. The sequence goes on along the minus strand of DASYUQ010000116.1, from coordinate 22,067 downwards.
AGTGCAGGTGGAACGAGGAGCCCGCCGCTCCCATGTCGTACTTGGCCATGAACGTCACCGCGCAGCCCTGCAGGTGGGCGATCTCCTTGGCGCCGTGCTTGTAGAGGGCCGTGCGGTCGGCCATCTCCAGCGCCTCGGCGAAAGCGAGGTTGATCTCCTCCTGACCCCGGCCCCACTCGCCCTTCGAGGTCTCCACCGGGACATCGGCCCCTTCCATCCCGTTGCGGATGGCGCGGATCAGCGGCTCCTCCTTGGTCGTCTGCAACACGTGATAGTCCTCGAGGTAGGCGGCGACCGGCGTGAGGTTCTGGTAGCGCTTGGCCCGCGCCTCCTCGAACGACTCCTTGAAGCAGTACAGCTCCAGCTCGGCGGCGGTCTTGACCACGTACCCCAGCGCGGCCGCCCGCGCCACCTGGCGCTTGAGGATGGAGCGCGGCGCCTCTTCGATCGGCTCCCCGTCCTCGGTGAGGACGTCGCAGAAGACCAGTGCCGTCTTGGGCAGCCAGGGGATGAGCCGGAGCGTGGGGAGATCGGGCACCATCTTCATGTCGCCGTAGCCGCGTTCCCACGACGTGAGCTTGAAGCCCGGCAGCGGCTCCATCTCCATGTCGACGGTGAAGAGGTAGATGCAGGCGTGCAGGCCGTCGTCCACCACGCGCTCGAGGAAGTGACGCCCGACGACGCGCTTGCCCATGAGCCGGCCGAACGTGTCGGGGAAGACGGTGAGGACCGTGTCGATCTCGCCCTTGCGGATCAGCTGCTCGAGGCTTTTGAGATCCAGGCGGCCCGACATGACGCGGATACTAGCGCATCCCCACGGGCTGTGTCATCCTCGGGCCGTGCCCGGCGGGTCGCGTCGCACGATCGTCGCGTGGACGCTGTACGACTTCGCCAACTCCGCCTTCGCCGCGATCATCCTGGCCACGATCTTCCCCGTCTACTACGCCAAGATCATCGTGGGGAACGCCGAGGGCCGCGGCGATTTCTGGTGGGGGCTCGTCGGCTCCGTGTCGATGGTCATCGTGGCGCTCAGCTCGCCGGTGCTGGGCGGTATCGCCGATCACGCGGGCGCCCGCAAGCCGTTCTTCGTCGGCTTCACGCTCCTCTCGGTCGCCGCCACCACGCTCCTGGCCACCCTCCGGCCCGGGATGGTGGTGACGGGGTTCCTGCTCGGCGTGATGGGGGTGGTCGCGTTCGAGGCCGCCTTCGTCTACTACAACTCCTACCTGCCGCGGATCGCGCCGCCCGAGCGGCTGGGGCGGGTGTCGGCCGCGGGCTTTGCGGTCGGCTACGCGGGATCCCTGGTCGCGTTCCTCGCCGCCTATCCCTTCGCCGCCGCCGAGCTCTACTGGGCGTGCTTCCTCGTGGCCGCCGCCCAGTTCCTGGTGTGCTCGCTGCCGGCGTTCGTCGTCCTTCCCGCCGACGTCCGGCCCCGCGTGCCGCTGGCGCGCGCGGTGGCGCAGGGCTTCGGCGAAACGGCCCGCACGCTCCGAGAGATCCTCACCGATCCCGCGCGCGCGCAGATGCGCCGCTTCCTCACCGCCTACCTCGTCTACGAGGACGGCGTGAACACCGTGATCCTCTTCTCGGCGATCTTCGCCGAGAAGACGCTGGGCTTCACGTTCACCGAGATCATCGGGCTCTTCATGCTCATCCAGCTGACGGCCCTGGCCGGCTCGGCCGCCTGGGCCCGTCCCACCGACACCCGCGGGCCCAAGCTCGTGGTGACGGCGACGCTCGTCCAGTGGGTGGCGGTGACGGTGCTCGCCCATTTCGTGGACGCCAAATGGCAGTTCTGGCTGGTGGGCGTGCTGGCCGGCACCGGGCTCGGCGCCATCCAGGCGGCCAGCCGCACGTTCATGGCCACGCTGATCCCGGCCGGCCGCGAGGCCGAGTTCTTCGGCTTCTACTCCCTGGTCGGCAAGACGGGCGCCATCATGGGGCCGTTCGTCTTCGGGGCCGTGTCCCGGATGCTCGGCGGCAACCAGCGCGCCGCCATCGTCGCCGTAGGGCTCTTTTTCGTGGCCGGGCTGGCGCTGCTGTCGCGGGTGAGGGCCGGCGGCCCCACTGCGGCTACCGTACGTGGATCGGAATCGGCGGGATGAGCAGGACGAACAGGATCAGGCACACGACGCCGACGACGCGACGATCGGGGCTCAGCGGGGAAACCCCGTCGACGGGAGGCCCGTGATGGACGCCGACGAGGAAGAACACCAGCGCCGCCCAGACGAACCAGTTGAGCGATGCGGCGAAGGTCCCTCCCCACACGAGGACGTTCACCGCCATCGCGGCGAGCCCGAGGAGCACGGTCCCGATGATCGTGATCTTGCCGATGAGCGCGTGATAGCGGCCGAAGAGCGCGTAGGCGATGCGCCCGCCGTCGAGCTGGCCGACGGGAAAGAGGTTGAGGGCGGTGACGAAGAAGCCGACCCAGGCCGCGTCAGCCATCGGGTGCGTGTAGACCATCGTCCCTTCCGGGAGGCTGCCGAAGCGGAGATAGACCAGCAGCTGGGTCAGGCCCGACTGACCAAATGCTTCGTAGGTAACGGCCGGGACCGGGACCACGTTCGACCACTGGAGACCGAGGACGAAGGCGGGAATCGCGACCAGAAGGCCGGCCAGCGGCCCCGCGGCGGCGATGTCGAAGAGGGCGTTCCGATCCCGCGCCGGCGACCGCATGCGGATGATCGCGCCCAGCGTGCCGAAGGGAAAGGGCGGCGGCGCCGGGATGAAGTACGGGAGGCTGACCGAGGCCCGGTAGTACCGCGCGGTGAAGTAGTGGCCGAACTCGTGGACAACGAGGATCGCCATCAACGTGGCCGCGAAGGGCACCCCGCTGATGAACAGCGTCCCGGTGATCGACGAGCGGAAGGCATCGAAGGTGGGTGACCCCGCGTAGCCGGCGCCGGCGATGAGAGTCGACAGGCACGTGAGCACGAAGAGCAGCACGTTCACGCCGACCCGCTGCGGCTCCGTCGTCTCGGCCAGGGGCACCGCCTGCACCACCACCTCCCCCCGGCCGTCCTCGCGGAGGAACGGGGTGAAGCCGAAGGGGCGGAAGCGTGCCTGGAGCAATTCGCGCGCGCGCGGGGGGGCCAGCTGGAGCTGCCCGCGGTAGGCGATGACGGCCCCGTGGATCTGGCGCTCGCGCACGGCCAGCACGTCCTCGACGCTGCGCCGCAGGAGATCCTCGGTGATGAGCAGATCTTCGGCGGACGGCGGCGCGGCGACCGGCCGCTGCCGCGACGGCCAGAAACGCATGAACCCAGCCTACCACACGGCCAGACGCGCCACGATGCGGCGGACGGCGTCGAGGCCGTCGTCGAGGTAGACGGCGCCGAGGACCGCCTCCAGCGTCGTGGCGAGGATGGACTCGCGCGCGCGTCCACCCGTCGCCTCCTCGCCGCGCCCCAGCCTCAGCCGGGGCCCCAGCTCGAGGTCCGCCGCCCAGCGGGCCAGGTTGGCGCCGGAGACGAGCGCCGCGCGCCGGGGCGTCAGCACGCCGACCGGCGCCTCCGGATCCTCGGCGAGCAGGTGCTCGGCCACGACCAGCGCCAGGGCCGCATCGCCGAGCAGCGCCAGCGCCTCGTTGTGGGTGGCAGGCGGGTGCTCGTTGGCGAAGGAGGCGTGGGTCAGCGCGCGCTGGAGGAGGGCGGGATCGCGGAAGCGGTGGCCGAGCCGTCGCTCGAGCCCGGCGACGTCATCCGCGTCCACTCCTCAGGCGCTCAGTGGGAGTAGGAGCCGAGGCGCGCCGAGCGACGAGGCGACGCTTCAGCGGCTCGACGATCGTACGTGAGGATCGGCGTGGTCGTGCGAAGCCGAGGACGGCGGCGGGCTGGGCCCCGCCCGTCCGAGGCGAGCCTGCGAACAGTCGTGCGAAGCCGAGGACGGCGGCGAGGCCGCTGGGCGAGCCGCAGGGCGGCCAGGGGCTGGGACCCCTGCGCCCGAGGCGAGCAAGGCCAGAGAATCCCGCCCGTCCGCGGCGAGCCTGCGAACAGCCGTGCGAAGCCGCCGGGCGGTCGCCGCCCGAGGCGAGCCTGAGTGGATCCGAGAACGAAATATGGCGACGCCAGTCGGCCCGGCACTACGCGCGGTACTTGCGGAAGGCCAGCGTGGCGTTGGTGCCGCCGAAGCCGAAGGCGTTGCTCAGCGCCACCTCGACATCCTGCTTGCGGGCCTGGTTGGGCACGTAGTCGAGGTCGCACTCCGGGTCGGGCGTCTCGTAGTTGATCGTCGGCGGCAGCAGGCCGTGGTAGAGGGCCAGCGCCGTGGCGATGGCCTCCACGCCGCCCGCGGCCCCCAGCAGGTGCCCCGTCATCGACTTCGTCGACGACACGGCCAGCCGCCGCACGTGGTCGCCGAAGACGCGCTTGATGGCCAGGGACTCGAACTTGTCGTTGTACGGCGTCGAGGTCCCGTGGGCGTTGATGTAGCCGACCGCCGCCGGGTCGAGGCCGCCGTCCCCCAGGGCCGCCGCCATGGCCCGGGTGGCGCCATCGCCCTTGGGGTCGGGTGCCGTCATGTGGTGGGCGTCGGAGGTCATGCCGTAGCCGACGATCTCCGCGTAGATCCGGGCGTCACGCCGCCGCGCGTGCTTGAGCGACTCCAGCACGACGATGCCGGCCCCCTCGCTGGGCACGAAGCCGTCGCGCTCGGCGTCGAACGGGCGTGAGGCCTGCTCCGGTACGTCGTTGTGCGTGGACATCGCCTTCATGGCGCAGAACCCGGCGATGGTCAGCGGCACGATGATCGCCTCGGCGCCGCCCGCGATCATGAGGTCGGCGTCGCCGCGCTGGATGATCTTGAAGGCGTCGCCGATGCAGTGGTTGCCCGTCGCGCAGGCCGTCACCACCGACGAGTTGGGTCCCTTGGCCCCGAAGCGCATCGAGACGAGCCCCGAGGCCATGTTGATGATGAGCATCGGGATGACGAAGGGCGACACCCGCTCCGGCCCCTTCTCCAGGCGGGTGCGCTCGCCCTCCAGCAGGGTGCCGATGCCCCCGATGCCCGAGCCGATCAGGACGCCGAACCGGGCGCCATCGACCTTGCCCACCTCGAGCCCGGAATCCTCGACTGCCGTGACCGCCGCGGCGATCGCGTATTTGAGGTAGTCGTCCAGTCGGCGCGCTTCCTTCTTGTCTACGTATCGCAGCACGTCGAAGTTCCTGACCTCGCCGGCGATCCGCGTGGGGTAGCGGAAGTCCCCGCTCGCGTCCTTCTCGGCGGCGTCGAACTTGGTGATGGGACCGATCCCGGAGCGCCCCTGGGTCAGGGCGGTCCAGAACTCCTCGGCCGTGTTGCCCACGGGCGTGAGCGCTCCGAGGCCGGTGATGACGACGCGTCGGGGCTCCACCGTCAGGAGTTGTCCTTGATGTACTGGATGGCGTCGCCCACGGTGGCGATCTTCTCGGCGTCCTCATCGGGGATCTGGATGTCGAAATGCTCTTCCAGCGCCATCACCAGCTCGACCGTGTCGAGCGAATCGGCGCCGAGATCCTCGATGAACCGCGCGTTCGGGGTCACGTCGTCCTCGTCCACCCCGAGCTGCTCGACGATGATTTCTTTCACCCTCTCTTCCACTGGCTTCGCCATCGATCCGTTCCTCCCCGGAGGAATGCCCGACTAGATGTAGAGACCGCCGTTGACGTGGAAGACCTGGCCCGTGATGTAGGTGGCCCCGTCGCCGGCCAGGAATCGTACCACCTCGGCCACCTCGCGCGGGGTACCGATGCGCCCCAGCGGCACCCGGCTCAGCAGCTCCTGGCGCGCGGCCTCGGGCATCGCGGCGCTCATGTTGGTCTCGATCAGGCCCGGCGCCACCGCGTTGACGAGAATGGACCAGTGCGCCAGCTCCCGAGCGGCGGCCTTGGTGAAGCCGATGAGTCCCGCCTTGGCCGCCGAATAGTTGGCCTGTCCCGCGTTGCCCATGGCGCCGGCGGTCGAGGCGATGTTGATGACGCGCCCGCTCTTCTGCCTCACCATGATCTTGGACGCTGCGCGCGTCATCAGGAACGCGCCGCGGAGGTTGACTTCCATGACGAGATCCCAGTCCTCGTCCTTCATGCGGACCAGGAGACCGTCGCGCGTCATGCCGGCGTTGTTGACGAGCACGTCGATGCGGCCAAATCGCTGCTTCGCCGTCTCGACCAGCCGGTCCGCGTCCTCGCGGCTCGCCGCGTCGGCGACGACGCCGAGCGCCGTCGCACCGCCGGCCTCCAGGTCTTTCACGGCGCGCTCCAGGCGATCTACGTCGCGTCCCGAGACTACCACGGCCGCTCCGTTCTGCGCCAGCGACGCGGCGATGGCGGCGCCGATGCCGCGGCTGCCGCCGGTCACGATGGCGACCCGACCGGTGAGCGGCGTCTCGCTCATTGCCGCTCCCCCGCGCCGGCCAGGGCCTTGTCGAGGTCCGCGGACGTCTCCACGGTCACCCCCTTGACGCCGTCGAGGATCCGCTTGAGCAGCCCGGTCAGGACGCGTCCCGGACCGACCTCCACGAACGTCATCGCGCCTTCGGCGGCCAGGCGGCGGACGCAGTCGGTCCACCGCACCGGGCTGGCCACCTGCCTCAGCAGCGCCGGCTTCACCTCGGCCGCCGCGCGCGTCAGACCGCCGTCCACGTTGCGCGCGATCGGGATGGTGGGGTCGGCGACCCTGACGCTGTCCAGCTCCCGGGCCAGACGCTCGGCGGCGGGCGCCATGAGGGCGCAATGGAACGGCGCGCTCACCGGCAGCATGACGCTCTTCCGGCCGCCGCGCGCGCTCGCCAGCGCCACCGCACGCTCGACCGCCGCGCGGTGGCCGGCGATGACGATCTGCAGCGGCGAGTTCACGTTGGCCACTTCCACGACCTCTCCCTGGGCAGCCTCGGCGCAGAGCCGCTCCACCGCGGGAAGCTCGAGGCCCATGATCGCGGCCATGGCGCCGGTCCCGACGGAGACCGCCTCCTGCATGAACTCGCCGCGCCGGCGCACGATCCTGACGGCGTCCCGGAACGAGAGCGCGCCGGCGACGACCAGGGCCGAATACTCGCCCAGGCTGTGGCCGGCGGCCAGCTGCGGACACAGCCCGCGCTCGGCGGCGACGGCCGCCGCGGCCACGCTCACCGTCAGGATGGCGGGCTGGGTGTTCGCGGTCAGCGCCAGCTCGGACTCGGGCCCCTCGAACGCCAGGCGGGCCAGGTCGAAGCCCAGCGCGTCGTTGGCGTCCTCGAAGATCGCCCGGGCGGCGGGCGAGGCGTCGTAGAACGCCTTGCCCATCCCCACCGCCTGCGAGCCCTGTCCCGGGAAGAGAAACGCGATCATGGCTCGGGGGCCGGGGCACCCTGCTGCGACCACGAGGTCGGCGACGAAGGCGCCGTTGCGGTTTCCCGCCGACCCGCCTGCTCAGGATGCGCGGAGGGAACGGGTCTCGCCGGGCGCCCCGGCCCCCGAGCCATGTCTGCGCTCACCATTTCATTAGAGCGGCGCCCCACGCAAAACCCCCACCGAAGGCGGCGAGTAGGAGGAGGTCGCCGCGCTTCAGGCGGCCGGCCGACACCGCCTCCTCGAGGGCAACGTAGACGGAGGCGGCGCCGGTGTTGCCGTAGCGGTCGATGTTCACGAAGACCTTGTCCATCGGCAGCCCGACCCGTTTGACGGCCGCCTCGATGATCCGGAGGTTGGCCTGGTGCGGGATGAAGAGGTCGATGTCCCGGGCCGTGAGCCCGTGGCGCTCGAGGATCGTCGCCGCGCACTCCCCGAACATGCGCACCGCCACCTTGAAGACCTCGGCGCCCTTCATCTTGGCATAGTGCATCCGGGCCGCGATCGTCTCGCGCGTGGCCGGGTGCCGCGAGCCGCCGCCGGGCATGTAGAGCAGCTCCCAGTAGCGGCCGTCCGAGTAGAGATCGACGTCCAGCAGCCCGCTGCCGTCGTCGGAAGCCTCCAGCACCGCCGCGCCCGCCGCGTCGGCGAGCAGCACGCAGGTGCCCCGGTCGGTGAAGTCGGTGATCTTCGAGAGCGTCTCGGCGCCGATGCAGAGCACGCGCCGGTACTTGCCGGTCTGGATGAACTGCGAGCCCACGGCGAGGCTGTAGATGGAGCCGGCACAGGCGGCCAGCACATCCACCGAGCCCGCCTGCCGGCAGCCCAGCCGGTGCTGGACCATGTTGCCGGTGGTCGGGAAGAACATGTCGGGCGTGGTGGTCCCCACCACGATGAACTCGATGTCCTCCGGCACGAGGTTGGCCCGCTCCAGCGCCTGTTGGGCCGCCTTCACGGCCAGGTCCGAGCTGGCCTCGGTCTCGTCGGCGATCCGGCGCTCGCGGATGCCACTGCGTTGCACGATCCACTCGTCGCTGGTCGCGACCAGCTTCTCGAGATCGGCGTTGGTCAAGATCCGCTTGGGCGCGTACGACCCGACGCCGATGATCTTCGCTCGCGTCATTCGCGGCCTCCCTCCCGACCGCCGCGCTCCACCTCCGCCTCCAGCGCGGCTCGGATGTGCTCGTTCACCCCCGCCTTCGCCCACTCCCCCGCCACGCGCACAGCGTTCTTGATCGCCTTTACCGGCGAGGCTCCGTGGCAGATGATGGCGGCGCCGTCGATGCCGAGCAGCGGGGCGCCGCCCATCTCCGTGTAGTCCACGCGCCGCTTGAAGCGCGCGAAGGCGGGCAGCGCCAGGGTGGCGCCGAGCTTGGACCGGACATCGCGTGTCAGCTCCTCCTTGATCATCTCGCCCAGGGTCTCGGCCAGGCTCTCGGAGATCTTGAGCGCGACGTTGCCGGTGAACCCGTCGGTGACGACGACGTCGCAACGCCCGTTGTAGATGTCGCGTCCCTCGACGTTGCCGACGAAGTTCAGCGAGGAGTCCTTGAGCTGATCGTACGCCTCCTTGGTCAGCTCGTTGCCCTTGCCCTCCTCCTCGCCGACGGAGAGCAGGCCGACCCGCGGGTTGTCGCAGCCCAGGATGTCGCGGGCGTAGACGTGGCCCATGACCGCGAATTGGAGTAAATGCCAGGGCTTGGGATCGACGTTGGCGCCGACGTCGAGGAGCACCGTGAAGCGCCGGCGGTTGGGCAGCACCGCCGCGATGGCCGGCCGATCCACGCCGGCCAGCACGCCGATGACGAACATCGCGATGGCCATGGCCGCCCCGGTGTTCCCCGCCGACACGAACGCCGCGGCCTCGCCGTCCTTCACGAGCTGGGCGGCCACGCGCAGGGAGGAGTCGCGCTTGCGCCGGAGGGCCTGCGAGGGGCTCTCGCCCATGCCGACGACCTGGGAGGCGTGACGGATCTCGATCGCGAGGCTCTCCGCCGTGAGGCGCGCCACCTCGCGCTCGATGGCGGCCCGGTCGCCGACCAGGATGACCGCGGCGCCGAACTCGCGCGCCGCGGCCACCGCCCCCTCGACCACGACGGCGGGGCCGTAGTCGCCCCCCATGGCGTCGACCGCAATCTTCATGCGGGTCGGCTAGGCACCTTCGAGAGGAGCCGAGCGGAGCGTACCGGGGGGGTGCGAGCCGAGGCGCGGACGAGGTGCCCTACGAAATATGGCGATGCTCATCGAGCCGGCGCGGCTAGGCACCTTCGACGGCGACGATCTCCCGGCCCTTGTAGTAACCGCAGTGCGGGCAGACGCGATGCGGCAGCTTGGGCTCGCGGCACTGCGGGCACACCGACCGCGTCGGCGGCGCCAGCTTGTAATGGGTGCGGCGCTTGCGACCACGCGTCTTCGAGTGGCGTCGTTTGGGCAGCGGCATCGATGTTCCCTTCTGGCGCTCTCAGTGATTGAGGCGCGCGACCAAGTCCTTGAGGGCGGTCAGACGCGGGTCCAGCGGGCGCGTCTGACACGTGCAGGAGACGACGTTCCGGTTGCCGCCGCAGGCGGGGCAGAGCCCCCGGCAATCCTCGCGGCAGAGCGGCTTCACGGGGAGCGCCAGCGTCGTCTCGGTCTCGACCAACGCGGCGAGGTTGAGCTCGTCGTTCTGGTAGAAGTCCAGGTCGAGATCGTCGGCGCCCAGCTCGACGCTGTCGCGGGTCACCGGCTTGGGCACGTAGCGGACATCGATCGCCGGATGGACGTCGGCACGGAACTCCTCGAGGCATCGGGAGCAGACCAGGGGCACCGAGGCCGCGAGCTCGCCCGCTACGAGGATGTCCACGCCGTCGCGGACGACCTGAAGGCGGAGGCCCTGCAGGCGCCAGGACCGGTCCGCGAAGGGAGCGACGAACTCCCCCGGGTTGGCGACCACGAGACCCTCGTCCGCGATCTCTGATACCCGAATGACCATACCCTCAGTCCTACAGGGAAGCATTTAACGTAAGTCCGTGTCGTTAGAAGACTTTTTTACCGGACTGGCCCAGTGTATCGGCGGGGTGGTGGAGAAGTCAAGTATTTGACCCCGTCCGAGCCGTTTGCTACGCTTCCGAGCGAAGTTAGCCACGCTGGCAGGGAACTTGAGGGAGGCGGATCCATGTCGAACATATTCAAGACCGCGATGCTGCTCGCGCTCCTCACGGTGATGCTCGTCCTGATCGGCGGAGCCATCGGGGGCCAGCAGGGCATGGTCGTGGCCTTCATGGTGGCGCTGGCCATGAACTTCTTTTCGTACTGGTTCTCGGACCGGATCGTGCTGGCCATGTACCGCGCCCAGCCCATCGACGAGGCCCAGGCCCCGGGGCTCTACGCGATGGTGCGCCGGCTGGCCACCCGCGCGGGCATCCCGATGCCCCGGGTCTATCTGATCCCGACCGACACGCCGAACGCCTTCGCCACCGGGCGGAACCCCGAGCACGCCGCCGTGGCCGTCACCGAGGGCATCATGCGCATCCTCGACGAGGAGGAGCTGGAGGGCGTGCTGGCCCACGAGTTGGCCCACGTGACCAACCGCGACGTCCTCATCTCCACGATCGCGGCCACGCTCGCGGGCGCTATCACGTATCTGGCCCACATGGCCCAGTGGACGGCGATGTTCGGCGGCGGTCGGAACGACGACGAGGAGGGCGGCTCGAATCCGTTCGCGCTCATCCTCATGGCCGTGCTGGCCCCGATCGCAGCGATGCTGGTGCAGCTCGCCGTCTCGCGGGCCCGCGAGTATCAGGCCGACGCCTCCGGCGCCCGCCTGGCCGGCAAGACGTGGGGGCTCGCCAAGGCGCTCGAGAAGCTCGAGATGGCGCAGCGGGCGGTGCCGATGGCCGCGAACCCGGCCACCGCGCATCTCTTCATCGTCAACCCGCTGAGCGGCCAGGCGCTGATGACTCTCTTCTCGACGCACCCGCCGCTCGAGGAGAGGGTCGCGCGCCTCCGGGCCATGCGACCCTAACCTCGGAGGGGGGCTTCGCCCCCCTTCCGAAGCCTCCCCCAGGATCGGTTACGGCGGCGGAGCCGGCGCTCGAAAAGGGCGACTGAGGCTCCCGCCCAGCGGCCTTTTTTTGCCCCGCTCGCCGACCGTGGCATGATGGCCGCGATGCAGCAGTCCGACGCGAGCGCGGCCGCTCTCCGCAACGATGCCCTGATCGATCGCCGCCTGATCCGCGCGTGGCTCGCCTGGGGGTTCGTCTGGCTGCTGGTGTTCCCCACGATCGGCGCCGTCGTGTCGACCAAGTTCAACTATCCGGAGTCCCTGGGCGGTGTCGCCTGGCTCAGCTTCGGCCGGCTACGTCCGATCCACGTCAACGGCGTCATCTGGGGCGCCTTCTCCACGCTCTTCATCGGCCTCTGCCATTACGTGGTCCCGCGCCTGTGCGGGGTGCGCGTGGGGGCCGCGCGCTGGAGCCACGGTCTGCTCTGGGTGTGGAACCTCAATCTGGCGCTGGGGAGCCTCCTGCTGGCGGCGGGCTTCAACCGGGGTTGGGAGGTCGGCGAGTATCCTTTGATCACGGTAGCCGTGATCTTCCTGGTCCTGCTGGCGCTCACCGTGCAGTTTCTGGTGGCGATCGCGCGGCGCACCTCGGCCCCGCTCTACGTGTCTCTCTGGTACCTGATCGCCGCGCTCATCTGGACCGACGTCAACCTCGTGCTCCTGCTCCTGGGACCGTACCACATCCCCGGCATCAACAACGCCGCCTGGCACGGGCTGTTCATCCACTACGTGGTGGGATTGTGGATCACGCCGGCGGGCTACGTCCTCATCTATTACTTTCTCCCGGCCAGCGTTCGAAACCCGATCTACAGCCACAAGCTGTCGCTGATCGGCTTCTGGTCGCTGGCGTTCTTCTATCCGTTCGTGGGCATCCACCACTACCTCTACTCCCCGATCACCGAGTGGGCGCAGACGATCGCCATCGTCTCCTCGATGATGCTGATCATCCCGGTGTGGACGGTGATCCAGAACTTCTTCGGCACCATGGTGGGCCGCTGGTCGGAGATCGGGCGCAATCTGCCGGCGAAGTTCCTGATCGCCGGCAGCCTCCTGTACCTGGTGGGCTGCTTCCAGGGCTCGGTGCAGGCGCTGCGCTCCCTCCAGCAGCCCACCCATTTCACCGACTTCGTCGTCGCTCACTCCCACATCACCATCTTCGGGACGTTCGTGGTCTGGGCCCTGGGGGCCGCGGTCTACGTGTGGCCCCGCATCACCGGCGCCGGCCCGGCCAGCTTCGCGCCGGCCAACTGGGCCTTCTGGCTCATCACGCTGGGGATCGCCTCCATGTTCGCCGTGCTGGCCGCCCAGGGGCTGCAGCAGGGGTTCATGCTCATGGCCGGCGCCGAGTGGATGGACACGGTGAGCGCCATCCGTCCCTATTGGTGGGTCCGCACGCTCACCGGAATCTCGATGGACGTCGGGCTCTCGCTCCTGGTCGTCACCCTCATGCGGAGCTCGCTCCGCGCATGAGGTCGATCACCGCGCTGGCCGCCGGCGCCGGCTTCTTCTTCGTCACGCTGGCGCTCTTCGTCCAGGGCTTCCTGCCCGCCCTCGTGCCCGAGTCGCGCGCGCGCGAGGTGACCCGCGCGGTGCGCACCGATCTCGGCGATGTCAAGTGGGTACGCTACGCCGTCCGCGACTACACGCCGTTGGAGCGGCGCGGCCGCGCCGTCTACATCCGCGAGGGCTGCTGGTACTGCCATAGCCAGTACGTGCGACCGGTGGCGGGAGAGGCGTTTCGCTGGGGCCCGGTCGCCGAGGCGGGCGAGTACGCGTGGGACCTCCCGCATCTGCTTTCCACGCGTCGCATCGGCCCCGATCTCTCCCGGGTCGGCCTCAAGTATTCCGACGACTGGCACTACGCCCACCACTGGAATCCCCGGCTCACGGTGCCCGACTCGATCATGCCGAGCTCTCCGTGGCTCTTCGCCCAGCTCGTCGTGCGCGTGCGGGGCGGCCCCGACGGCCCGACGCCGGAGGTCACGCCCGCGCTGCGGCGTTACTTCACGCTGCGACCGAATCGCCCCATCGTCCTCTTTCCCGACCAGTCCGGGCTCACCTTCGTTCCGCCGGCGCCGGACGGCGCCTGGCCGCTCGACGGCACGCCGGTGCTCGATCTCACGCCGCTCCGGGGCCGCGCGCTGGCGGCCGCGGTGCGCCTGGTGATCCCGACGCCGGACCTGGTCGGGCTGGTGAGATACCTCCAGAAGCTGGGCACCAACCGGGGCGCCTGGCGCGAGATCTTCGAGGCGCAGAGCGTGGGGGTCTCGGCCATGAAGATCCCCGAGGGCGAGGCGCTCGTCGAACAGGGCCGGGAGGTGTACGCGGACCACTGCGTCGGCTGCCACGGCCCCAAGGGCGACGGCAACGGCCCGGCGGCCACGTTCCTCTTCCCCCGCCCGCGCGCCTTCACCGCCGGCGTCTTCAAGTTCAGGACGACGCCGTCGGGGTCGCTGCCGACTGACGGCGATCTCTACCGCACGATCACGCGCGGCCTGCGCTGGACCGCGATGCCCACGTGGCACGAGGTTCCCGACAAGGAGCGCGTCGCCGTCATCGCGTACATCAAGACGTTCTCCAAGCGCTGGAAGGAGGAGACGCCGGAGGTGGCGGTGCCCTTCGACGCCGCGCCGCCGGCGGTGCCGGCGCTGCTGGCGCAAGGCCAGGACCTCTACGGGCGAGCCAAGTGCTGGGAGTGCCACGGCCAGGAGGGGCGGGGCGACGGCCCGTCGGCGCCTCAGCTCAGGGATGACTTCGATCTCCCCAGCCGGCCCACCGACTTCACGCGGGGGCAGTTCAAGGGCGGCTCCAGCGTCGCCGATATCTACCGCGCCCTGACGCTCGGCCTGGACGGTACCCCCATGCCCTCGTTCGCCGACTCGCTCGGCGACGCCGAGCGCTGGGCGCTGGCGTACTATGTGCTGTCCCTCTCGGCGTGGGCCGACCCCCTGACCGGCGAGAAGCTCCAGCTCTCCGACGCCGCGAAGGCCGCGTTGAACTCGCGCGGCGTGGAGGCGTCCCACCCGCGGCGCGCCTGGGACCCGGCCCTGGGCGGTCCCGGCGTCGCCGAGGCCGCCGGCGGCCCCGCCCGGGGGCCGGCCCCGGACGGCCGGGAGTAGGCGGTGCTCGAGTATCTGACGCTGGGGGAGTTCGTCGTCGCGGTGCTCATGGGCTGCGCCGCGCTGAGCGCCTTCGTATGGGCGGCGGCCAGTGGCGCCCTGAGGGACGTGGAGTCCGCCAAGCACCAGGTCTTGGCGGCGGAGGCCGAGGAGGATGAGCGTTCCCGACCCTGAGCCCGACCGGGTGGAAGAGTACGCGGGCGGCGAGCTTGGCGTCCGTCGCGGCATCGTCAACCGGTGGCTGCTGGCCGTCTACGCGATCCTCGCCCTCTGGGGCATCTATTACCTGTTCCGCTACTGGACGGTGTCGTGAGCATCGAGCGGATCCTGATCGCGCTGGCGGCGGTCACCCTGGCCGTCCTCGGGCTCGAGCTGCTCTACAACGTGCTGGCCGGTCTAATCTCGTCCGGATGAGCGCGACGTGAGCACCGCGGAGAAGCTCGCGCTCACCCTCTTCCTCGCCGGCACTGTGCTCTTCTTCGTCTGGGTGGCGATCGTCGCCTTCCGAAAGTGATGCGGCTGCTGATCGCCGCGGCCGCCCTCGCTCTCGCCTCCGTCCTCGGCTGGTGGCGCCTGGCCCGGCGCTCCGCCGTGCAGGTCCCGCGCGGAAGCCCGGCGCTGGCCATCGGAGGGCTGGCCACGATCGTGGTGGCCCTGGCCTCGCCGCTCGACGAACTCGCCCACCAGCGCTTCTCTGCGCACATGCTGCTGACGGCGGTGGCGGCGCCGGCCCTGCTGCTCGCGACCTTGTGACGCTCTTGAAACCCTCCCGGCGGGCGGGCTTGGGGCCGGCCTGCTCGGGAATCCCGCCGATGGGCTTGGCCCCGGGCGCAGTTCGGGTTCCTCGGGGCCGGCGCGCGAGCGCCGCTGGATCCGGGCCGGCGCCGCTCAGGGAATAAGCGGCCCTGGCGTACGTAGTAGGTAGTAGGGAGTCAGGCCCGGGGAGAATTGTGGACACAGGATCTGAGTTTCAGGGCCTTGTCCGGAAGTATCTCAATTCCCTGTACAACTACGCCCTCGTCCTCACGCGGCGGGTCGAGGATGCGGAGGATCTCCTCCAGGAGAGCCTCGTTCGCGCGTACGACGGCTTTCACACGTTCGACCGGTCGCTCAGCTTCAAGCCGTGGATCTTCACGATCATGAGGAATGTCCAGATCGACCGGCAACGGCGGCGCCGGGTGAGGCCCGCCGAAGATCCGCTGGGGCGTGAGGAGGAAGCGGAGCCCGTGGTATCCATGGAAAGCCCCCTGTACTCCATCCCGCTCGCCCCCGAGGACATCCTCCTCCGTCGCGAGACCGTCGACCAAGTTCGGGAGGCGATCCGCCGTCTGCCCCCGCTACTGAGGGAAATCGTCGAGCTTCGCGACATCGAGGGTCTTCCCTACCGGGAAATCGCCACCATCGTGAGCCGGCCGGTGGGGACCGTCATGTCGCGACTCTATCGAGGTCGGAACTTGCTCCGAACCTATCTCGTCGAGCCCTCCCAGCGGCCCGGTGAGAAAGGGATTGGCGTGCGGAATGATGGACTGTAATACGGCGAAATCCAAGCTGTTCCCCTACGTCGACGGAGAGCTTCCCCCTGAGATGCGGGACCAGATTGCGGCGCATCTGGGGCGGTGTGGCGGCTGCCGACGGCTCGTCGACCTCGAAATCGCATTCCGGGAGACATATGTGGAACGGTTGCGACCGGACCCGGTCCCGGAGCGGGTGAGCGAGCAGGTCGGCACGCTCTTGTGGGACCTCGTCCATGGGCAGCGCGCCGGTCGCAGGCAGCGCCGGTTGCAGCGATTCGTCCTCGGCCTCGCCGCTGCGCTCCTTGTTGCGGTCGGACTGGGCACAGGGATTGCGCTCCAGTCGTACCTCGGATCCAGAACCACGCTCGCCGAGCTGGCGGACGCCGCGGTGGAACAGCACCTGAAGCTGGTCCGCGACCTCCTGCCGCCTGACATCAAGGACGTGCCGCCGAAGGCGGCCGAGGAATGGTTCAGGAAGAGGCTCGCCTTCAACGTGAGCCTCCCGGATCTCAAGACCGAGGGCCTTCACTTCCTCGGAGGACGGATCTCCCACCTCAGGGAAGTCGAAGTGGCGGCGCTCGAATATCAAGTCGACGGCAACAACGTCTCCCTCTTCATCATCCCGGAGGAGGCCTACCGGCGGCTCCGCTTGAAAGATAGGCCCCGGTTCAAGGTGGTCGGCCACCGCGGCTACGACGTGGTCATCTGGCGGTCCCAGGGCGCCGGCTACACCCTCGTCTCGGAGATCGGGGACCGAGCCTGTCTGGTGTGTCACGGACCGGATGAGAGGCTCGAGCCCTTGCCGCGTCCGTCGGCTCATCTCTGATCAGCCACGCACTCCAGAAAGGAGAGGGGTCGATGAAGCTTTCCCGAATGGCCACCGCGGTGCTCGCGGTGACCGCCATGGTGGCCGGCTTGCCCTTTCCCGCGCAGCCCTATGAGGCCGGGGCCGTGAGCGACGGAGGAACCATCAAAGGCAAGGTGCTCTTCCAGGGGAGCCCGCCGGCCAAGAAAAAGGTCATCCCCACCAAGGATCGCGAGGCGTGCGGCAGCGGCGTGCGCGAGGTTGATCTGATCCTGCTCGGCCCCGACCAGTCGGTCCAGGAGGCCGTGGTCTACCTCAAGGGGGTCGCCAAGGGGAAGCCCTGGGAGAAAGCTGCGGCCATCCCCCACATCGACAACGTCAAGTGCGACTTCAAGCCCCACGTCCAGGTCATCCCCGGCGGCGACTTCGAGATCGTCAACTCGGACCCGGTCCTGCACAACACCCATGGCTTTTACGGGAAGCTCACCGCCTTCAACGTGGCGCTGCCGAACCAGGGCCAGCGGATCAAGAAGCCGCTCAGGAAGCCGGGGCTGGTCCGCGTGGAGTGCGATGCCCACGGCTGGATGCTCGGCTGGGTCTACGTCGCGGCCAACCCCTACTACGCGGTGACCGCAAAGGACGGCACGTTCACGATCAAAGACGTCCCCCCGGGCTCTTACACGCTCGTGGGCTGGCAGGAGTACACCGGGGAGGTCGAGATTCCCGTGACCGTCAAAGCGAAGGAGGTGGTTCCCATCGCGGTGGAGCTGAAGAAGTAGAGCATCCCCCGGGTTCCGGCGGCACTACTGGCCCTGCTGTGGGAAGGAGGCGACCGCAGTGGACGATCATGACCGACTCGAACTCGCCAGAGACAAGGCCCGGCTGGCCTGGTGGCGGAAGGCCCGCTCGTGCGCCGAGCTCCAGCGAACGCGCCGTGAAATGAACAGGGAGCTGAACAAGCCGGGCGAGCGCCCGGACTCCGCACTCGCGATCACCCGCCGCACCTTCCTCCACAAATCTCTCCTGACCGGAGCGGCGGCGGGCGCGGCCACCTACGGGTGGTTCCCGCTCGTCAACACCCTGGACCTCGCGTTCGGGGCCGAGGCCTTCAAGTTCGCCTGGGTCTCCGACAGCCACCTCTACCCCAAGAACGTCAACACGCGCTTCGTCGACAAGGCCACCCGCGCGGTCAAGGAGGTCCAGGCGATGTCGCCGCCGGCCGACTTCCTGATTTACGGGGGTGACTTGGCTCAGCTCGGCGATCCCGTCGAGCTCGATCTGGGGAACAACATTCTCAAGGAGGTGAAGATCCGGAAGGTCTTCATCCCGGGCGAGCACGACTGGTACCTGGACATGGGCGCCAAGTGGCAGCAGCTCTTCGGGCCGCCGAACTGGACCTTCGACCACAAGGGCGTGCGCTTCGTCGGCCTCGACACGGTCAGCCGCGGTCCCGATTACTGGACCGCCAAGAAGATGACGCCCAAAGAGCGGATGGGCCACATGGCGACCCTCGACGGCTCGGTGGCGGGAGCGTGGGCCGGCGTGGGTCGCGATCAGCTCGAGTGGCTCAACCGCACGCTCTCCACCTGGCCCAAGAACAAGCCCGTGATCATCTTCAGCCATAACCCGCTGTACGAGTACTACCCGCCGTGGAACTTCTGGGTGCGCGACTGGCGCGAGGTCCACGAGGTCCTCAAGCCCTACAGCAACGTGACGAACGTTCATGGCCACACCCACCAGGTGCTCTACAACGAGATCGGCAAGATGCGCTCGATCGGCATGCTGGCGACCTCCTGGACGTGGCCCTACGCGCCCGAAGGAGTGCCGACGCTGACGAAGTGCAAGGTTCGGGTGGATCCGGGGGACCATTTCGACGGAGTGGGCTGGTCCAGGCTCACCATGACCGCGGCCGAGAAGATCGAGAACGAGTACGTGATGTGGCGGAAAAAAGACGACATCATCGCCGAGGCGCCCTGGGACTCGGGGTGCGCCGACAACATCAATCAGATGCTGCAACCGCGCCTGGCGGACCGCGAGTGGCCCTACTACGGCGCCTACAAGTGATCACCGGCGGGGCGCACGCCCACGGAGGGAAGAGGGCGATGAAAAGTACTCGATACGTGCTGACGGCGCGGGGTGTCTTCCTAGGCCTGCTGGTGCTGCTCGCGACCTCGGGACCGGACCGGGCGCTGGCCCACAAGGAGAAGCACACACCGGAGCAGTTGAAGGCTTTCGAGGAGGTGTTCATCGAGCAGGTCAAGATCGGCGACCTGCTCTTCCACGGGGATGGCGCGACCGAGAGGAGGCTCCGCGTCACGCTCTCCAAGACGGGCATGGCCTGCGCCATGTGCCATCCCTTCGGATCGGACAACCATCCCCATGAGTTCCCCAAGTTCCAGGAGCAGATGAACAAGTTCGCGACGCTGCGGGACATGATCAACTGGTGCATCGAGAAGCCCAATGAGGGGGTCAAGATCGATTCCGACTCCGACGCGATGAAGGCGCTGGAGACCTACATCTACTGGTCCAACAAAGGCTCGAAGCTCGACCCCGGCCGCCACTAGGACGGAGTTCGGGTCGGCGATGAGCCCGCAAATCGCCTCACGGCCGCGGCTCCAGTCCAGGCGCAGCTTCCTGGGCGTGGTGCCGGCGGCCGTGGGGCTCGTCGCGGCGGGGGGAATTCGTGGCGTCTTCGGGCGCTCCGAACCCGTGCCCGTGCGCGGCGCCGATCCCGAGGCGCTCTCGCCGTCCGAGCGCCTCCACCTGCCGCGACTCAGGCTGCCGGCCTTCACCAGCAACGGGGCGAAGGTCCCGGTCGCCGTCGAGATGTCCCACCCGATGGAGCCGGGTCACTCCATCACGCGCATCAGCATCGTGAACGCGCGAGATCCCGTGCCCCTGAAGGGCGTGTTCCACTTCACGCCGCGCAACGGTCAGGTCTACGTCGCCTTCCAGATCCGGCTGGACCATGGCGCCTCCGAGGTCGCCGCGACGGCCGAGTGCAGTCGCCACGCCCGCTGGCACGCGACGCGGTCCATCACGATCCCCGACGGCGCGGGCGGCTGCGCCGGGACCGCCCCGCCGCCCGATCGCGCGGGCAGGGACGAGATCGGCCCGCCCGCGATCCGGATCCCGCAGCTGATCGCCGATGGGGGCATCGCCCCCGACCAGACCATCGACGTCCAGGTCAAGACCAAGCATCCGAGCCGGACGGGCCTGGAGGTTCGGGAGGGGACGTTCGTCCAGGCCGGGGAGCCCCTCTACCTGAACGGGATGAACGTCTTCTACGGGGACGCGCAGGTCAGCCAGTTCACGATGACCTCCGCGCTCAGCGATAATCCTCTCGTCGCGTTCAGGCTCCGCGTCCACAGCGAGGACCTTCTGCGCGTCGTCCTCACGAACAACCGCGGGCAGCGATTCGAGGCCGCGCATCGGATCCGCTTCTCGTGATATAGCGACGCTGGCAGTCACGACCTCCCGAGAGGAGACCGAGCATGGGCGGCAGGGGAGCGGTCGAGGAGGTGCCCATCACGGACGCGCGGCGCCTGAACGACGACGTCGTCGACCGGGCGTTGGTTCGGGCCTGGCTCGCCTGGGGGTTCTTCTGGCTGCTCTTCTTTCCGACCGTGGGCGTCATTCTGTCCACCAAGTTCACGTATCCCGAGTTCCTCGGCGGCCACGCCTGGCTCACCTTCGGCCGGATCCGTCCGATCCACGTCAACGGCGTGATCTGGGGCGCGTTCTCGACGCTCTTCATCGGCCTCTGCCACTACATCGTGCCGCGCCTCTGCGGGGTGAGGATGTGGAACGAGCACTGGAGCCGCGGGCTCATCTGGATCTGGAACGTGAACCTGGCCCTGGCCGTCATCCTCCTCGCGGCCGGCTGGAACCGGGGCTGGGAGGCGGGAGAGTTCGCTCTCGTCAACGTCGTCGTCATTTTCCTGGCGATGCTCGCGCTGACCGTTCAATTCCTGATGACGATCAAGAACCGCCGGGAGACGCCCCTCTACGTCTCGCTCTGGTATCTCATCGCGGCCTTCGTCTGGACGGACGTGAATCTCGTCCTCCTGATGCTGGGTCCGTACCACATCCCCGGGATCAACAACGCGGCCTGGCACGGCCTGTTCATCCATTACGTGGTCGGCCTCTGGATCACGCCGGCGGGCTACGTGCTGATCTACTACTTCCTGCCCGCGAGCGTGCGCAACCCCATCTACAGCCACAAGCTGTCGCTCATCGGCTTCTGGTCGCTCGCGTTCTTCTACCCGTTCGTCGGCATCCACCACTACCTCTACTCGCCGATCGCCGACTGGGCCGAGACGATCGCCATCGTCTCCTCGATGATGCTGATCATCCCCGTGTGGACCGTGCTCCAGAACTTCTTCGGCACCATGATCGGCAAGTGGCAGGAGTTCGGCCGCAACCTCCCCGCCAAGTTCCTGATCGTCGGCTCCATCATGTACCTCCTCGGGTGCTTTCAGGGCTCGCTGGAGGCGCTCCGCGCCCTGCAGCAGCCGACCCACTTCACGGACTTCGTGATTTCACACTCGCACCTGACCGTCTTCGGCACGTTCGTCGTGTGGGCGATCGCCGGCGCGATCTATGTCTGGCCGCGGATCACGGGGTCGGAGCTGTGGAGCTTCACGCTCGCCAACTGGGGCTTCTGGCTCGTCACGCTCGGCATCTCGGCGATGGGGCTCGTGCTGAGCGCGCAGGGGCTGCAGCAGGGCTTCATGCTGATGGCGCAGAGCGAGTTCCTGGAGACGGTCACGTCGATCCGCCCGTACTGGTGGGTGCGAACGTTCACCGGGATCTCGATGGACATCGGCATGTCACTCGTGGTGTACACCCTGCTGAAGGGCTCCCTGGTCAGACGGTCGGCGTGACGGGCGGCTGGCCATGAGATCGATCAAGTCCCTCGCGGTCGGTGCCGGGTTCGGCCTGGTGACGCTGGCGATCTTCGTCCAGGGCTTTCTCCCGGCCATCCTGCCCGAGTCCCGCACGACGCAGGTCAGCCGTGCGGTGCGGACGGATCTCGGAGCGATCAAGTGGGTGCGGTACGAGTCGAGCGATTACACGCCGCTCGAGAAGCTCGGGCGCGCCGTGTATGTCCGCGAGGGATGCTGGTACTGCCACAGCCAGTACGTGCGGCCGGTCGCCGGTGAGGAGCTCCGGTGGGGACCGGTCTCCGAGGCGGGCGAGTACGCCTTCGACCTTCCCCACCTCTTCTCCACCCGGCGCATCGGACCGGACCTGACGCGCGTGGGGCTCAAGTACGCCGAC
>DASYUQ010000115.1 GCA_036001065.1 Candidatus Methylomirabilota bacterium | reverse complement strand
GTCATGCTGACGACCGATCGCGTCGCGGGCAGCGCCCTCGTCCTGTTCGCGCTGGCCGTGCTCGTGGAGAGTCGCAAGCTCCCGCTGGGGACGCTCCGCAATCCGGGCCCCGCCTACATGCCCGTGCTGCTCGCGCTGATTCTAGTATCCTCGGGCATCTGCCTCTGCGTCGGGGGTGGCGGCGCCGCGCGCCTGGGCGCGGTGGGCTGGTCGGAGTGGCGACACGCCGTCGCCATCCTGGGCGTCTGCGCGTTCGCCGCGCTGGCGCTCGAGCGGCTCGGTTACCGCCCGACGGTGGCGGTCACGCTCGCCTTCCTCGTCGGCGTCGTCGAGCGGAAGGGGCTGCTGCTGACCGTGGTGTTCAGCCTGGCGCTGGCGGCCGGGACCTTCTTCCTCTTCGACACGCTGCTGCGAGTGCAGCTTCCCCGCGGGCCCTTCGGTCTGTGAGCGCCGCCGCCTGATGCTCGAGACCCTGCAGAACCTCTACCTCGGCTTCTCGGTCGCTCTCTCGCCCGGCGTGCTCCTCTATGCGTTCGTCGGCTGCTTCATCGGGACCGTGGTGGGCGTCCTGCCCGGCGTGGGACCGCTGGCTGGCATCAGCCTGCTCCTGCCCGCGACCTTCGGCCTCGACGCTACCAAGGCCATCGTCATGCTGGCCGGCATCTACTACGGCGCCATGTACGGGGGCTCCACGACCTCGATCCTCATGCGCATTCCCGGCGAGGCGGCGTCGGTGATGACGTGCATCGACGGCTACGCGATGGCGCGTAAGGGGCGGGCGGGGGCCGCGCTGGCCATCGCCGCGGTGGGCTCCTACGTCGCCGGGACGGCCAGCGTGGTGGCGCTGATGTTCCTGGCCCCGCCGCTGGCCTCCTTTGCCCTGCGCTTCGGGCCGCCGGAATACTTTGCGCTGCTCCTGCTGGGGCTGCTCGTCCTCGCCTACATGAGCGGCGGCTCCATGCTCAAGGCCCTCACGATGGCGGCGCTGGGCCTGCTGCTCGGTATGATCGGCATCGACCAGATGACGGGCTACTTTCGCTTCGCCTACGGGCTCGTGGAGCTGGGAGACGGCATCGGCGTGGTGCCCGTGGCTGTCGGGCTCTTCGGGCTCAGCGAGATCCTTGCCACCGCGGGAAAGGGAAAACCCCCCGATGTCATCAAGCCCAGGCTGCGCGAGCTCCTCCCGTCGCGTCGCGAGTGGCGGGAGTCGGCCATGCCGATCGCCCGCGGCACCGTGCTCGGCTTTCTGATCGGCATCATCCCGGGCTCGGCCCACATCATCTCCAGCTTCGTCTCCTACGCCCTGGAGCGGCGGCTCGCCAAGCGGCCCGAGGAGTTCGGCAAGGGCGCCGTGGCCGGTGTGGCCGGGCCGGAGTCGGCCAACAACTCGGCCACGTCGGGGGCCTTCGTGCCCATGCTGGCGCTGGGCGTCCCCTCGGGCCCGATCCCCGCGGTGATGCTGGCCGCGATGATGGTGCACGGCGTGTCGCCGGGCCCGCTGCTGTTCAAGCAGCAGCCCGAGCTCTTCTGGGGGTTCATCGCCTCGATGTACGTGGGCAACGTCGTGCTGCTGATCCTGAACCTGCCAATGGTGGGGCTCTTCGTGAACCTCCTGCGAGTCCCGTATCCACTGCTGTATCCGGGCATCCTGACCTTCTGCATCCTCGGGGTCTACGCGGTGAACAACAGCGTGGTAGACGTCTGGATCATGCTGGCGACGGGGGTGCTCGGCTACCTGCTGCGCAAGCTCGACTTCGAGACGGCCCCGATCGTGCTGGGCCTGATCCTGGCCCCGATGATCGAAATGGCGCTCCGACAGTCGCTGGCGATGTCCGATGGGCACTACGCGATCCTGGTCGCGCGTCCGATCTCCGCCGCGCTGCTGGCGGTCGGCGCTGCGCTCGTCCTGCTGAGCCTCAAGCCCCTCGTCTCGCGCGGCCTGGACTGGCGCGCGAGGCTGGCGCTGGCCGAAAAAGGAGAAGAGCTATGACCCGCGTCCGTATCGCTCTGGCGCTGCTCCTTGTGTTGTGCGCGTCGGCTCCGACCGGCGCCCAGGAGACCTACCCCTCGCGTCCCGTCACGATCGTGGCCCCGTTTCCGCCGGGCGGCGTGGCCGACCTGACCGCGCGTCCGGTGGCGGCGGCCCTGGAGAAAGCGCTCAAGAACCCGGTCGCTGTCGTCAACAAGACCGGCGCCGCGGGCGCGGTGGGCATGCAGTACGTGGCGACCTCCCGGCCCGACGGTTACACGCTGCTGCTGGCGCTCTCGTCGATCTCGATCATCCCCGAGGCCGACAAGCTCTTCGGCCGGCAGCCCGCCTTCACCGTGGATCAGTTCGAGCCGCTGGCCCTCATCTCGGCGGACCCGACCATCCTCGTGGTCCGCGCCGAGAGCCCCTGGAAGACGGCCCGGGAGTTCATCGAGGACGCCCGGAGGCGCCCGGGGCAGATCTCCTTCAGCTCGTCGGGCGTGTACGGCACACTCCACATGGCGATAGAGCTCCTCCAGCACGCCGCCGGGATCAAGCTCCGTCACGTGCCCTACGCCGGGGCCGGCCCCGCGCTGACCGCCATCCTCGGCGGCCACGTCGATGCGCTCGCCTCCGGCCCCGCCGTCATCCTGCCCCACATCAAGGCGGGCAAGCTCCGGCCGCTGGCGGGCTGGGGCGACAGGCGCGTGGCGGCCCTGCCGGAGGTGCCGACGTTCAAGGAGCTGGGCTACGCCGAGGCGGAGTTCTACATCTGGGCGGGACTCTTCGCGCCCAAGGGCACGCCCGAGCCCGCGCTCCAGAAGCTGCGCGACGCGCTCCGCGCCGCCGTGAACGATCCCGACTTCAAGGCGGCGATGGACAAGCTCGAAACGCCGATCGCCTTCAAGCAGGGAGAGGAGTTCAGGAGCTTCTTCGAGGCCGACGCCCGCCGTCTGGCTGAGGGCGTACGCAAGGTGGGACGCATCGAGCAGAAGTAGTGCGAGCCGCAGGGCGCCGGCGGGCTGGGCCCCGCCCGCCCGAGGCGAGCCGGAGTAAAGTCGTGCGAGCCGCAGCCCGGCCGCGGAGCCGGAGGCGGAGCGCGGGCGAGGCGAGCCGGAGTAAAGTCATGCGAGCCGCAGGGCGCCGGCGGGCCGCTGGGCGAGCTGGAGGGCGGCCAGGGGCTGGGGCCCCTGCGCCCGCGACGAGCGAG
Organism: Candidatus Methylomirabilota bacterium; assembly: GCA_036001065.1. NCBI lineage: Bacteria > Methylomirabilota (SeqCode) > Candidatus Methylomirabilota bacterium. The sequence goes on along the minus strand of DASYUQ010000115.1, from coordinate 68,126 downwards.
TCCAGAGAATCCCGCCCGCCCGAGGCGAGCCTGAGTGAATCCGGCGTGCTACAATTCCGTCCGTCATGGCGATTCTGAAGGTCGCGCGGCTCGGTCATCCCGTCCTCCGCCAGAAGGCCCAGCCGGTACCTGTGGAGACGGTCCGATCCCCGGAGGTCCAGCGGTTCATCGACGACATGATCGAGACCATGCGCGAATACGACGGCGCGGGGCTCGCCGCCAACCAGGTGCATGCGCTCCAGCAGATCGCCGTGATCGAGGTGCAGGCCAACCCGCGCTACCCCGACGCTCCGCTCATCCCCCTGATGGTGGTCATCAACCCCGTGGTAACGCCGCTCACCGAGGACATGGAAGAGGGGTGGGAGGGGTGCCTGAGCGTGCCCGACATGCGGGGCGTGGTCCCCAGATACACGGCCGTGCGGCTCCAGTGTCTCGATCGCGAGGGCGCGGGCGTCGAGCTGACGGCGAAGGATTTCTTCGCGCGGGTGATCCAGCACGAGGCCGACCATCTCGACGGCATCGTCTACCTCGACCGCATGCGCAACCTCTCCACGCTCAGCCACATCGCGGAGTGGCAGAAGCACTGGCTTGGCATCCGGGAGCAGGCCGATTAGTGACGTGGGGGGCCCAGAAATGGCCCCCCATACCCCCCACAGGGCGGGCCCAGAAACGGCCCCCCATGCCCCCCATGCCCCCCAGGCGGTCGCGCGTCCGCGCGGCTCTGGCCCCGGAGGCCACGTCCTGGCCGTCGTGAAGGACCTGTTCTTCGTCGCGCGCATCCGGGAGACGGCGCGGCTCGCCGGCGTCCCGGTGGCCTTCGCGCGGAGCCCCCAGGAGGTCGAGGAGGCGGTGGGAGGCGCGCCGCGGTTCGTCCTGCTCGACCTGACCGCGGGCCTCGACTATGACCGGATCTTCCGGGCGGCCGAGGCCAAGCGCCTGCCGGTGCTCGGGTTCACCACTCACGCGCTCGCCCGGCAGACCCAGCCCTGGCACGCGCGCTGCAAGCGGGTCGTGACCAAGGAGACGCTCACCGCGGAGTTGCCGTCCCTGCTCCGCGAGGGGGTGACCTCATGACCGCCGAGGAGTTCGTCAAGCAGCTCGACGCGCAGAACCACGCCCTCCTGAGCCGCCTCGCCCCCGCCGACACCCTGAAGCCGGAAGTCGAAGGCGACCTCAACGTGCTCAACCTCCTGAAGGTGGCCCTCAAGAACGAGATCGAGGCGACCGAGATCGCCGCCCGCTGGCTCGTCACCACCGATGACGTCGACGTCAAGCTCGCGCTGGCGCGGCAGGTGGGCGACGAGGCCAAGCACTACCGGCTGATCGCCGAGCGGCTGCGGGGGCTGGGCTTCGATCCGGTGGCGTTCAACCCGCTGGCCAAGGGCTACGGCCCGCTCTTCCACTACCTCGACACGCTCCCGGCCACCGTCGAGCGCGTGGCCGCGGGACAATTCACGCGCGAGGCGATCGCCGTCGTCAAGAACCGGCAGTTCATCGAGTTCTGCGAGCATGCCGGCGACCGGGACACCGCGGCGCTCTATCGGGACGTCATCGAGCCGGACGAGCGCTACCATCACGAGCTGGGACGCAAGCTCCTGCTGCGGTTCGCGACGACCCCCGAGGCCCAGGCCGCCGCCGCGCGCGCGGCCAAGCGGACGCTCGAGCTGGCGGAGGAGCTGCAGCGCGCCGCGCTGGCCACCGCCGGTATCCACCACGCCCCGGGCTGCTGATGGACGCGGAGCTCGGAGCGTTCAGGAATCTCGTCAGGGCGCCCGAGCGCGACGTCGACTTGGCGCTGGGCGCGCTGCTGATCGCCCGCATCGAGCATTCCGATCTCTCCCCCAGCCATTCCCTCACGCGTCTCGACGAGCTGGCGGCCGCCTCCGGCGCCGCCCGCATCCACGATCCCCTGAAGGCGCTCCACCGGCTTCGGGAGTTTCTCTTCGAGGAGGAGGGCTTCTCCGGCAACGCGGCGGACTATTACGACCCGCGCAACAGCTGTCTCAACGACGTCCTCGACCGCCGGCTCGGCATTCCCATCACGCTGTCCGTGGTGGTGATCGAGGTGGGGCGCCGGGTCGGGCTGCCCATCGTCGGGGTCGGGCTGCCCGGGCACTTCGTCGTCCGGGCGGACGTCGACGCCGACCCTGTGCTGCTGGATCCCTTCGACGGGGGGGCGGTGCTCACCCATGAGCGCGCCGCCGATCTGGTGACCCGCGCCCTGGGCCGCCGGGTGCGGCTGACCGAGAAGCACTTCGCGCCGGTCACCAAGCGCCAGATCCTCACCCGCACGCTGATGAACCTGCGCGGCATCTACTCGCGCCGCGAGGAGTGGGACAAGGCGCTGGCGGTCTTCGACCACCTGCTCGTCCTGGACGAGGAGTCCGTCACGCACCTCCGCGACCGCGGCACCGTGCTGGTGAAGCTGGGGCACTTCCACCGCGGCGTGGCGGACTGGGAGCGCTATCTGAACACGTGCCCCCAGGCCGGCGACGCCGACAGCGTCCGCCAGCAGCTCCGGCGCGTGCGCCAGCGGCTGGCCACCCTCAACTGACATGGGCCGCCGCGTCCTGGCCGGGGTCATCATCCTCTCCCTCCTGGCCTCGGCGTGCGCCTCGCGCAACGTGCCACCCATCGGCGCCGGCGGGCGGCCGTTCAAGCCGGAGCCCGACGAGCGGAGCCTCTGGGCCAAGGCGGAGAAGGAGGAGGAGGCGCTCCTCAAGCGGGCCAAGCCCTACGACGACCCACTCCTCGAGGAGTACCTGGGCAAGATCGGAGACCGGCTGCTCTCCGACGAGGTGCGGGCGGCCGGCGGGCCGGGTTTCAAGTTCGGCGTCATCCGCGATCCCACGCTCAACGCCTTCGCCATGCCCAACGGACGCGTGTACGTCCACACCGGCCTGCTGAGCCGCCTGGAGAACGAGGCCCAGCTGGCGACGGTTCTCGGTCACGAGATGACCCATGTCACCGACCGTCACGCGCTCCGGTTCACCCGCGACGCTCAGACCAAGCAGATCCTCTATACGGTCGGCGCCATTGCCGCCAGCATCGGCGTCGCCGTCGCCGCCGGATCGCAGGCGCGCGCCGGCGACCACGTCGGCGCCGCCGTGCTGAGCCAGACGGCCAACGCGGTGCTGGGGCTCGGCCTGGCCCTGGCGACCATCGCGGCGATCAATGGTTACGGGCGCGACCTGGAGCGGGAGGCCGACCACGGAGGCATGAACGCCCTCGTCCGCGCCGGTTACGACCTGAAGGAGGCGCCCAAGGTCTTCAAGCTGCTCCAGAGCGAAAGCAAGGACCGCGGGCCGGTCGAGACCTTCTTCTTCGGCAGCCACCCGAGGCTCCAGGAGCGCATCGACACCACCGGAAGGCTCCTGGAGACGACGTACGCCCCGGCGGCCGCCGAGCCCGACCGTATCAAGAACACCGAGGATTTCGACCTGCGCATGCGCACGGTCGTCCGCGAAAACGCCTACGAGGACATCCGGCTGGGGCGTTTCGCGCTCGCCCAGCGCCAGCTCGACCGCGTGCTGGCCATCACGCCGCGCGACCCGGTCGCCCAGCTCTACTACGGCGACCTCCACCGCCTGCAGGCCCAGCGGACCAGGAGCCTGGCCGACAAGGCGGCCGAGGCGCAGAAGGCGCTGGAGCGCTACGAGCGTTCGGCAGAGCTGGATCCGAGCTTGCCGGATCCCCACCGGCAGCTCGGCTTCCTCTACTACCAGCAGAAGGACAAGGAGCGCGCCAAGGCGGCGTTCGAGAAGTACCTCGCGCTCAAACCGGAAGCGCCCGACGCCAAACGGATCAAGGAGTACCTGCTCGAGCTGGACCGGTAGCCGCGCCCCCGCCTCGCTCGGCGGTGCGGTAGAGTAGGGGGCGCATGGCGGCCGGGCGGGTCCGCGGCGGCTTCAACCAGTACGGCTTCGCCGTCGGCATCCTCATGCTCGACACGCGCTTTCCCCGCATCGTCGGTGACATGGGCCACGCCGCCACCTTCGACTTCCCGGTGCGCTACCATCGCGTCGCCGGCGCCGGCCCCGATCGCGTCGTCCGTCGCGGTGCCGAGGGGCTCCTGCCGGCGTTCATCGAGGGGGCCCGGCAGCTCGAGCGCGAGGGCGTCGGCGCGGTCACGACCAACTGCGGGTTTCTCGTGAAGTTCCAGCGGGAGATGGCCGCCGCCGTCTCGGTGCCCGTGTTCACGTCGAGCCTTCTGCTGGTTCCGCTGGTGCGCCGGATGCTGGCGCCCGGCCGGAGCGTGGGCATCCTGACCGTCAACGCCGCCACCCTCACGCCGGAGCACCTCGACGGTGCCGGGATCACCCGCGACATTCCGAGCGTGGTGGCGGGCCTGGAGACGGGGAAGGAGTTTACCCGCGTGCTCCTCGACGACGAGCTGGAGCTGGACGTGGACGCCGCGCGGGAGGAGCACGTCCGGGTCGCGCGACGCCTCGTCGCCGAGCATCCCGAGGTCGGCGCCATCGTCCTCGAGTGCACCAACATGCCTCCCTACGCCGCCGACATCCAGCGGGAGACCGCCCGGCCCGTCTTCGACATCGTGTCGCTCGTCCGGATGGTCCAGCGGGCGCTCAGCGCCGGGCTGCCACCCCGCCCGGTGTGACCGTCCCTCCCGTGCGCCCCTGGACGGCCGTGTCCGCCCGGGGGCTGGGGCTCGTCATCATGCTCGTCCTCGGCTGGCAGGTCGCCGCGCGCGGGATCACCTCCGCGGCCCCGGGCTTTCTCCTGGCCATCCTGGACGGCGCGAACTTCGTCTTCCACGAGGGCGGCCACATCCTCTTCCTGTTCCTGGGCCAGTTCATCCACGCGCTCGGCGGATCCCTGACCCAGGTGGCCATCCCGATCGCCTGCGCGATCCATTTCTGGCGACACCGGCAGCCCGCCGCCGCGGCCGCGGCACTCTTCTGGGCGGGGGAGAGCGTGACGCAGGTGGCGATCTACGTCGCGGACGGCCGGGCCATGAGCCTCCCGCTGCACGGCGGCCCCGGGGTCATCCACGATTGGAACTATCTGCTGACCCGGATGGGCCTCGTGGAGTGGTCGGTGGGACTCGGGCGAGCGGCCTTCGCGCTGGGGCTGGCGCTCGTGGCAGGGGCGCTGGGCCTCCTGGGGCTGGACCTCCTGCGGGTCCTGACCTCCGAGGAGGCCGCCGGACCCTCCTAACCTACTTTTATAGGATAGGGGGTTAGTCGAATTTTTAACCCTCGAATCGCCGCTCGGTGGTTAGATAGCCGCCGATGGCCCTCTGCCTGGACTTCGCCAACACCGTCCGCCGGGGCCCCACCCCGCGCGACCAGCTGAGCCGCTACGCGGATCTCGTCGCCTGGGCCCGCCGGGGCGGCGCGCTCACCGACGCCGAGGCGCGCAGGCTTCTCGGGGCGGCCCGGCGCCGGGCGGCGGCGGCCACCGCCGCCCTCCGGCGCGGCCGGGCGCTGCGGGAAGCGATCTACCGGCTGCTCTCCGCCGTCGCCGACCGGCGGCCTGCGCGCGCCGCCGATCTGGCGACGGTCAACGCCGCCGTCGCCGGCGCGCTGGCGCTCTCGCGCCTCGGCGCTCGCGGCGGGGCATTTGCCTGGGACTGGGCGGGGGATCGCGATGCGCTCGACCGCCCGCTGTGGCCGGTGGCCCGCTCGGCGGGCGAGCTCCTGACCTCGGGCGATCTGGTCGCGGTGCGGGAGTGCGCGGCACCCGGCTGCACGCGGCTCTTCGTCGACCGCAGCCGCAACCGCACGCGGCGTTGGTGCGACATGGCCGTGTGCGGCAACCGCGCCAAGGCGCGCCGGTACTACGCGCGCAGCCGCTCGACGAGCGCGCGGTCCGCCGGAGGGAAGTCGTATTCGGCCAGGTGAGCCGGCTCGACCCAGGCGCATACCTGCTGCTCCCGCGGCTCGATCTGCCCTCCGCACAGCCGGCAGCGGTAGAAGTGGAGGACGACGGTTTTATCTGGATATCGCCACCTTACGGTTTCGACCTTCTCACCGACCGTGAAGTCGGCCCCCAGCTCCTCGACGAGCTCCCGCCTGAGGCACGCCTCCAGCGTCTCGCCCGGCTCGCGCTTGCCGCCGGGGAACTCCCAGAGCCCCGCCAGATGGGAGCCCGCGACGCGACGGGTGATGAGGTAACGTCCCGTCTCGTCCCGAATGAGGGCCGCCGCGACCTCGACGATCGCGTCCTGGTGCTCAGGCGCGGCCATGGGTCGGGCCGTCGAAGGGATAGCTGGCGCAGATGCTCTTCATGGGACAGCGCGGGCATCGGGGCCTGCGCGGGGTGCACCAGGTGGCCCCGAAGTCCATCAGCGCCTGGTTGAAGTCGTAGGCGCGGCCGGGCGGGACGAGCGCGGCGGCGAGATCCCAGAAGGCCCTTTGCCCCCGCACCCGGCCCGCGCGGCGCGGTCCCAGGAAGACGCGCGTGAACACGCGGCGAACGTTGGTGTCGAGCACCGCCGCGTCCCGCCCGTGGGCGAAGGCCAGGATCGCCCCCGCCGTGTAAGGGCCGATGCCGGGCAGCGCGCGCAGGCGCTCCGCGCTGTCGGGCAGACGCCCGCCGTAGCGGGCCACCGTCTCGCGCGCGATCCAGTGCAGGCGGACCGGGCGGATGTTGTAGCCGAGCGGATACCAGAGCCGGCGCACCTCGCCGACCCGCGCGGCGGCGAGGCTGTCGATCGTGGGGTAGCGCTGGAGGAACTGGTGGTACTTCGGGATCACCCGCTCCACCTGCGTCTGCTGCAGCATGATCTCGGAGACGAGCACCCGGTACGGGTCACGCGTGCGGCGCCAGGGAAGATCGCGGCCGTGCTTCGCGTACCACGCGAGCAGACGCCGCTGGAAGCTGCGTCGCGTGCGGTCGTCCGGCGTCAGCACGGCGCGCAGTCTAGCACGGGCGCAGTGCGAGCGGAGCGGCGGCCGAGCTGCCGCAGGCCCGAGCGCCGCGACGCGAGCGGTGAAATCGCCCGGAAGAGTACAATACGCGTGTGGTGAGCCGCCTTCCGCTTCACGATCTCCACGCTTCTGCCGGGGCCACGTTCGCCGCGCCCGGCGGTGCCGAGCTGCCGCTGCACTACGGCGACGCCGCGGCCGAGTACGCGGCGGTCCGCCAGAGGGTAGGGCTCATCGACCGCAGCGCCGCCGGCGTCCTGGAGGTCAGGGGGCGCGACCGCGCCGCGTTCCTGCACGCGATGCTCAGCAACGACATCAAGTCGCTGAGCGCCGGGCGCGGATGCGCGGCGACCTTCCTGGACGTGCACGGCAAGGTGCAGGTCGTGCTCTTCGTCTGGCTCCTGGACGACCGGATCCTCCTGGTCACCCCGCCGGCGGCGGCGGACAAGGCGATGCAGGACCTGGACAAGTACCTCTTCTCCGAGAAGGCCTCCTTCCGAGATGCGACGGGGGAGCTGTCGCTGCTGATGCTGGCCGGTCCCGACGCTCCGGCCGTGGCTCGGCGCCTGACCGGCGCCTCCGTCCCCCCTGAGGCGTGGTCGCACGTGACGGCGAGGCTCGAGGGGATCGATGTCCGCCTGGTCCGCGGCGGCGCTGAGACCGGCGAGCCGGAGGTCTGGGTCGTGGTGTCGGCGGGCGAGGGGGCGCGCGTATGGCAGGCGCTCGTCGGCGCGGGGCCGCGGCCGGTCGGGCTCGTCGCCCGCGAGTCGCTGCGCCTCGAGGCCGGCACGCCGCTCTACGGCCACGACGTGGACCCGTCGGTGCTGCTCCCGGAAATTCCCTCGGCGAACCTCGTGTCCTACACGAAGGGCTGCTATATCGGCCAGGAGGTCGTCGTCCGCATCCGCGATCGGGGTCACGTCAATCGCCACCTGCGCGGCCTCCTCCTCGACGGCGAGACGGTGCCGTCGCCCGGCGCCGCCGTCCTCGCCGGCGAGAGTGAGATCGGACGGGTGACGAGCGCCACCTGGTCCTTCGGGCTCAAGCGTCCTATCGCGCTCGGCTTCCTGCGGCGGCAGCACGCCGAGCCGGGCACCCCGGTCGCCGTCCGGTCGGCCGATCGAACGACGCCGGCCACGGTCTCGGCGCTCCCCTTCACGCGGTAACCTGGAGGTCAGTGTGGCCAACCGCCTGGCCGGCGAAACGAGCCCATATCTTCTCCAGCACGCGCACAACCCCGTCGACTGGTATCCCTGGGGCGAGGAGGCCTTCGCCCGGGCGCGGGGCGAGGACAAGCCGGTCCTGCTCTCCGTCGGCTACTCGGCCTGTCACTGGTGTCACGTGATGGAGCGCGAGTCGTTCGAGGACCCCGAGATCGCCCGGCAGATGAACGAAAACTTCGTCTGCGTCAAGGTCGACCGCGAGGAGCGCCCCGACGTCGATCAGATCTACATGCAGGCCGTGCAGTCCATGACCGGGCACGGCGGCTGGCCCATGACCGTCTTCCTCACGCCCGAGGGCGTCCCCTTCTACGGCGGGACCTACTTCCCGCCGGCGCCGCGCCACGGGCTGCCGTCGTTCCCCCAACTACTCCAGGGGATCGCGGAGGCGTGGCGGACGCGCCGGGCGGAGGTGCTCCAGTCGGCCCAGCGGGTCGTGAGCGAGCTCGGTCGGGCCGAGCAGCTGCGCGGGGCCACCCCGCTCCTCACCGACGAGATCCTGTACGCCGCGTTCCAGGGGATCTCGGCCCAGTTCGACGAAGCGCTGGGCGGACTCGGCGGCGCGCCCAAGTTCCCCCAGCCGATGATCTGGGAGTTCGTGCTGCGCTTCGGCAAGCGCACCGGCAACCCCTCGGCCCGGACCATGGCGCGGACGACGCTGACGCGGATGGCGCGCGGCGGGATCTACGATCAGCTCGGTGGCGGCTTTCACCGCTACGCGGTGGACGCGCAGTGGCTGGTGCCGCACTTCGAGAAGATGCTCTACGACAACGGCCAGCTCGCTTCGCTCTACCTGCACGGCTGGCTTGCGTTCGGCGACCCCGAGTATCGGCGGATCTGCGAGGAGACGCTCGACTACATCCTCCGGGAGATGACGGATCCCGGCGGCGGCTTCTACTCGGCCCAGGACGCGGACTCCGAGGGCGAGGAGGGGAAGTTCTTCGTGTGGACCGCCGACGAGATGAGGACGGTCCTCGGCCCGGAGGCGGACGCCGCGCTCCGCTACTGGGGCGTCGACCGGGGCCCGAACTTCGAGGGCCGGAACATCCTCTGGGTGCCGGGCGAGCCCGAGCCGGAGCGCATCGGCGCGGCGCGCCGCCAGCTCTTCGAGGCGCGGGAGCGCCGCGTGCATCCGGGTCGCGACGACAAGGTCCTGGCCTCCTGGAACGGACTCGCCTGCCGGGCCTTCGCCGAGGCCGGCCGCGCGCTCGGTCGCCCCCAGTACATCGCCGCCGCGGCCCGCAACGCCGACTTCGTCCTGACCGCCATGCGCGCCGACGGCCGACTCCTGCGCTCCTGGAAGGGTGGGCAGGCCAAGCTCAAGGGCTACCTCGAGGACTACGCGATGGTGGCGGCGGCGCTCCTCGACGTGTACGAGGCGACCTTCGAGCGCCGCTGGCTGGAGGAGGCGCGGGGCCTCGCCGACGACATGCTGGAGCTGTTCTGGGACGATCGCCTGGAAGGGTTCTACGATACCGGCCGCGACCACGAGCGGCTGGTCGTCCGCCCGCGCAACCTCTTCGACAACGCCGTCCCCTGCGGCAGCTCCGTCGCCGTCGAGACCCTGCTGCGCCTGCGGGTCTTCACCGGCCAGGCGCGGTACGGCTCGAAGGCCCTGGCCGCGCTCCGGCCGATGGCCGACCTGATGTCGCGCCATCCGGCCGGCTTCGGGCGCTTCCTCTGCGCCCACGACTTCGGCCTGGGCCCCGTCGTCGAGGTCGCGCTGATCGCCCCACCCGGCGACGGCCTGGCGCCGCTGCTGGCCGAAGTCTTCGGCCGCTATCTGCCCAACCGCATAGTCGTCGCCATGACCGACGGCGACGTCAAGGCGGCCGCGGGGATCCCGCTGCTGGAGGGCAGAACCGCCGTCGATGGCAGGCCTACCGCCTTCGTCTGCCGCGACTACGCCTGTGATCTTCCCGCCACCGACCCCGCGACGCTGACGCGCCAGCTCGAGCGCGCCTAGCCACCGTCGGAGGGGGCCTCGACGGCCCCGTCCGAGGCCTCCCCCGGGAAGAGATTGCGCGGGCGAAGCCCGCGCTCGAGCGGTGGTGAGTCCGATGCGCGCCTAGCCGAGGGGGTCGGGGATCCCCACCTCCGCGAAGCCTTTGCGCCGGAGGACGCACGCGTCACAGACGCCGCACGGGCGTGCCTGACACGGGTCGTAGCAGCTCCAGGTCAGCGCGAGATCGACGCCGAGCTCGACGGCGCGGCGCACGATGTCCGCCTTGCTCAAGTGGATGAGCGGCGTGTGGATGCGGAAGTGGCTCCGGCCCTCGGCGCCGGCCTTGGTGGCGAGGTTCGCCATCCGCTCGAACGCCCCGATGAACTCGGGCCGGCAATCGGGATAGCCGGAGTAATCCAAAAAATTTACCCCGATGACGATGTTCTCCGCGCCCAGCGTCTCTGCCCACGCGAGCGCAAGCGAGAGGAAGACCGTGTTCCGAGCGGGGACGTACGTCACCGGAATGTCGGTCATCTCGCGCGGATCGCGCCGGGTGGGGAGCGGCAGATCCGCCGTCAGCGCGGAGCCTCCGAAGCTCCGGAGATCGATCGCCAGCGTCGCGTGATCGCGGGCGCCCAGGGCGGCCGCGACTCGCCGGGCGGCCTCCAGCTCGAGGCGATGGCGCTGGCCGTAGTCGATGGTGAGGGCGTAGCAGGCGAAGCCCTCCGCGCGAGCGACGGCCATCGCCGTCGTCGAATCGAGGCCACCACTCAGCAAGACAACCGCCCGGCGCTCCGCGCTAGACACCGCGCTTGGGGCCCCAGATCAGGATGTGCAAGCGCGGGGAGAACCGGAAGCCGTGGCGCCGGCACCACTCGACGACGACGGGCATCATGGCGACCTGCTCCTCGCGCCGCATCCCCAGCGGCATCAGCACGATGCGCTCGGACGGCAGCCCATATCGGGCCTGGAGCGAGCGCACCTCATCGACGTCGCGCTCTTCGCCCACGACGAACTTGAACCAGGCACCCAAGTCCCGAAACCTCGCGATTGCCTCGGGTCTCAGACGTCGCGGCTCGGGCACTCCGGAGTGGGCGAGCTTGAGCGACACGTTCCACTGATCGACGTCGACCGCGGGTGGCACCTCGGTCCCCGCGGTTTCCACCTCGACGCGCAGGCCCAGCCCCTTGAGACCGTCGATTAGCGGTGCGAAGGCTGGACTCTCCAGCGGCTCCCCGCCGGTCACGACGACGTTCTGGGGGCCGGCCGCCTTGACCTCGGCGAGGAGCACATCCAGCGTGACGGCGCGCCCGCGCCGGGAATCCCACGAGTACTTCGTGTCGCACCACACGCAGCCCACCCCGCAGCCCTGCAGGCGCACGAACACCGACGGCACGCCCGCCGAGGGCCCCTCGCCCTGCAGGGAGGCGAAGACCTCGCTCACGCGGAGGGTGACGTCAGCGGTGGTCCTCACGGCAGTGCTCGCTGCTGCACGTGGGCGTCTCGTGCACGGTGACGCCGGCGAGCCGGACGCCCTCCGGCAGCCGCTTGTCGATCGCCTCGAAGGCCTCGCGCGCGAGCACCTCCGCCGTCGGGTTCTCGGTGAACGGCACGAGGCGTTCGGGCGCGGCCGCCTGGACGGTGGTGAGGGAGGCGACGAGGGGGTCGTCACGGCGCAGCAGCGTGGAGTGGTCCCAACGGTCCAGCCCGGCCGCCCGTACCACCGCACTGAGGTCGGCGAAGTCCATGACCATGTCCCGCGCGCTGAGGCGGGTCGCCTCCACGGTCACGCCGAGCCGGTAGCCATGCCCGAGGAGCCAGGCGCAGCGGCCGGCGTGGCCCAGGATGCGATGCGCCGCGTCGAAGCGGAATTCCCGGCTGATGCGCACGACGCCATGCTAAGCACTCAGGTAGCCACAGTGCAACTTGGAGAGGCGCCCGGTTTCATCGTTGACGAGGCGAACCTGCCCACGGAGAATGGCGCCACGCGATGCCGCGTGGCAACCAGCTCGTGCGCCAATGGTAGCTACTCCAGTTCCTCGCGATACTGACCGGGAGGGAACTTGGTGAGCGGAGTCGGTCGAAACAGCGGGCTCGGTCGGCGCCTACACGGACGCCGAGCGCCTCTCGGAGCGCCAGCGCCGCGAAGGCCAGGTCGCCTACGACTTCGGCTGGATGTGGGAGGAGCTGGGGCTGGACCGGCCGGGTGAGGCAGTCGCGTGCTGTGACCTTCCCTGACACAGATCGGTGCGAGGCTGGAGGGCGGGTTGTGACCGAGGAGCTGGAGGTCCTCAAGATCGTCACCAGGCGGCTCGGGTCGGCAGGAATCCCATACATGGTCACCGGGTCGATCGCGGCCAACTATTACGCGGTGCCACGCATGACGCGGGACATCGACATCGTGATCCAGGCGTTAGGCGCCGACGCGGAGCGGCTGAGCGAGCTTTTCCGCGGCGATTTCTATGTCGAGCCGGAGGCCGTGGTTCGGGCGATCGCCGAGCGGACGACGTTCAACGTCATCCACACTGCCCTGGTGGTCAAGGTGGATTTCATTGTGCGCAAAGACAGCGACTACCGGCGCGAGGAGTTCCGGCGGAGACGTCGCGTGACGATCGAAGACATCACGATCTTCGTCGTGGCTCCGGAGGACTTGATTATCTCTAAACTCGACTGGGCCAAGGACACCCGTTCCGAAGTCCAGCTCGCCGACGTGCGAAATCTCCTAGCCGCGGAGCGGGGCCTCGACTGGGAATACCTGTCACGGTGGGTGACTCGACTGGGGCTCGACTCGCTCTACCGCGAGGTCGCCGGGTGAACGACACATCTCCGGCGATGCAACAAAGATACCGGGAGATGCTCCTGCAGCGCTCCGGCGCCGAACGGCTGAAAATGGGCTGTTCGATGTTCGCCACCGCGCGAGCGCTCGTGGTCGCATCCGTGCTGGAGCAGGAGCGATCCGCGTCGCCGGCCAGGGTGCGCGAGCTGCTGTTCTTGCGGCTATACGGCGCCGACTTCAGTGAAGACGGGCGTGAGAGAATTGTGGCGCAGCTCGGTCGGGGCGAAGCGGAGCGGGCGGTATCTGTGGCTCGGAGGACGGTGCCGGTGGACTGGGACGACCTGGAGATGGCGCTGACCGCGAACGCCGCCGAGTGGACCTGCTACCTCGACGCGCGCAGCGGCGAGGTGCAGATGGTCCCGGTCGACCACTTGGGTGAGGACGATGACTGGTCCTCGGAGGAGGAGATCGCCGCGGGGTTGGCAGCGGGACACCTTATCCACGTCGAGCCGCTCGGATCCTCGGTGGAGTACGGTTGGATGGCGGAGTTCGCTTCGTCGGTTGCTGACCCCCAGCTGCGCGACCGGCTGGAGGTCACCCTCGACGGCCGCAGCGCTTTTCGGCGGTTCAAGAACGTCTTGGCCGGGCATCCGGCCGAGCGCGAGCGCTGGTTTGCGTTTCGGGACGAGCGGCTGCGGGGAGCGGCAAGCGAGTGGTTGGCGAAGCGCGAGATCGAACCGACGACCTCGCCGCCGGCATCACGGTGACGGTCTAGCCGCCCGAGATCGACGGATGCGAGCGAGCCTCCGCCGGGATTACCCGTCTCGAGCCTTATCCGTATCCGGGTGCGTGTCGCGCGCGAACTGATTGCCGGTAAACACGTCAGGCGGTCGCGGGTTTCCCCGACGAGGAGAGGGGAGACAATGCTGGCGCCGACCCCGGCGTACCCATCGGGATGTTGCAATCGAGCCCTCGTCGCCACACAGCGAACGCAGTGGTATACTTCGACCGTCGCCGTGGGGGGAGGATTCCTGAGAACCGGGTGCGGCCCGGGACCCCTCGAACCTGATTCTGGGTAATACCAGCGAAGGGAACACGGCCGACGGAGACGGCCGCGCCCAGCCTGGGAGCGGCCGTTTGGTTTTTGGGCAGGCACGGCATATGAAGATCACGGTGAACGGCAAGCCGATGGACGTCACCGACGGCGTCAGCGTCGAGGCGCTGCTGTCGCAGCTCGGGGTCAAGCGCGAGTACACGGCGGTGGCGGTGAACCGCGAGGTGATGCCGAAGAGCCGGTACCCCGAGACCATCCTAAAGCAAGGCGATCGGGTGGAGATCGTGCGCCCGATGGGGGGAGGGTAGCAGCATGTACGACACGCCACTGGTCATCGGAGGCAAGGAGTTCACGTCGCGCCTGATCGTCGGGACGGGGAAGTACTCGTCGCTCGACGTCATGCGGCAGGCCCACGAGGAGTCCGGCGCCGAGATCGTGACGGTGGCCATCCGGCGGGTGAGCCTGCCCGGCACCGGCGAGTCGATCCTGGACCACATCGACGCCAAGCGGTTCACGCTGCTCCCGAACACCGCCGGCTGCTACACGGCCGACGAGGCGGTGCGCACCGCCTACCTGGCGCGCGAGGCCGGACTGGGCGAGCTGGTCAAGCTCGAGGTCATCGGCGACTCGCGCACGCTCTTCCCCGACGTGCAGGGGCTGCTGGAGGCCACCAAGACGCTCGCCCGCGAGGGCTTCGTGGTGATGCCGTACACCAGCGACGATCCCGTCACGGCCAAGAAGCTCGAGGACGCGGGGGCGGCGGTGGTCATGCCGCTGGCGGCGCCGATCGGCTCGGGGCTGGGCATCCGCAACCCGTACAACCTCAAGATCATCTTGGAGACGGTGTCGATTCCCGTGATCGTGGACGCCGGTGTGGGGACCGCCTCCGACGCCGCGGTGGCGATGGAGATCGGGTGCGACGGTGTCCTCATGAACACCGCGATCGCCGGCGCCCGCGACCCGGTGGCCATGGCCCGGGCCATGCGCCTGGCGGTCGAGGCGGGCCGCCTGGCGTACAAGGCGGGCCGGATCGGCAAGAAGCTCTACGCCTCGGCGTCCTCGCCGCTCGAAGGCGTGCCCGATTGGACCAGCTGAGACTCTGCCTCGTCACGGACCGCGCTCAGACCGGCGGGCGGGATCTCATCGCCGTCGTTCGTGACTGCCTGGCCGCCGGGCTTCCCGCGGTCCAGCTCCGCGAGAAGGACCTGGGTGCCGAGGCCCTGGCGGGTCTGGGCCGCGCCCTCCGCGCCCTGACTTCCGCCCGCGGCGCCCTCCTGATCGTCAACGACCGCCTGGACGTGGCGCTGGCCGTCGGTGCCGACGGCGTCCAGCGGACGTCGACCTCGCTGCCCGTCGCCGACATCCGGGCGATCGCCGACAAGCGGCTCGGCATCGGCGCCTCGGTGCACTCGCGCGAGGAGGCGATCGCCGCCGCGGAGGCGGGCGCCGACTGGGTCGTCTTCGGGCCGATCTACGACACGCCCTCCAAGCGCCACTACGGCCCGCCCCAGGGGCTCGGCGCCCTCGAGCGCGTGGCCAGCGCGCTCGACATCCCCCTGATCGCGATCGGCGGGATCACTCCCGAGCGGGTGCGTGACGTCCGGCGATCGGGAGCGACCGGCGTCGCCGCCATCTCGGCCATCCTGGCCGCCTCCTCGCCGGCCGACGCGACCCGGCGCTTCCTCGACGCCCTGGCCGCCATCTGATGCCACGGATGGCGCCCCACGTGTCGGCGTGCCGCTGTTCGAGCGCGGGCTTTGCCCGCGCAACTCCTGGGGGGAGGAATCGGAAGGGGGGCGAAGCCCCCCTCCGAGTGAAGTGAAAGTCGTCGTCGTCGGTGGCGGCGTGATCGGCTGTGCCACGGCCTGGGAGCTGGCCAAGGCCGGGTGCGCGGTGGTGCTCCTGGAGCGGGCCACCCCGGGCGCGGAGGCCTCGGGCGCCGCCGCCGGACTGCTGGCGCCGCTCGGCGAGTCCTCGGCGACCGGCTTTCGCGAGCTCGCGGTGACAAGCTGGCGGCTCTATCCCGCCGTGGTCCACGAGCTCAGGGAGCGCACGGGCATCGACGTCGAGTACGTCACCCGCGGAACGATCTATCCCCTCGCTACCGTGCACGACGTGCGCGAGACCCAGAGCCGCGCGCAGGAGGCGCTCGGTCGCGAGTTCGGCATCGAGGCCTGGGACAGCGGCGAGGTGCACGCCCGGGAGCCGGCGCTGTCGGCCAAGGTGAGCGGCGCGATGTTCGTGCGCGGCGACCACTGGGTGAACAACCAGCGGCTCGTCGTCGCCTACGCCCAGGCCGCCGTGGCCGCCGGCGTCGCCCTGATCGCCGGCTGCGGCGTCTCCCGGCTCGTCGTCGAGGACGGTCACGCCCGGGCGGTCGTCGCCGATGGAGAGCGGTTCGACGGCGACGTGATCGTCCTCGCCGCCGGCGCCTGGACGGCGCCGCTGGTGGCCTCGTTCGGCGGGCGCCTCCCGGTGGAGCCCCGGCGCGGACAGATGATCGCGCTCGCCCACGTCCCGCCGGTGCTCACGCACTGCGTCCACGGCGACGAGGTCTATCTCGTCCCGCGGCCGTCGGGCGAGCTGCTGGTCGGGGCCACCGTCGAGCGCGTGGGTTTTCATCGGGCGGTGACGGCCATGGGGATCGCGGGACTCCTCAACGCGGCCATCGAGCTGGTGCCGGCGCTCGCCGGGCTGGCGATCAACCGGACGTGGTACGGGTTCCGGCCCTGGGCCCCGGACAATCTCCCCATCCTGGGCCCCTGGCCCGGTCTCGAGGGGCTCTGGATCGCGACGGCGCACTTCCGTAACGGCATCCTCCTGGCCCCCATCACGGCGAAGGTGATGACCGAGTGGATCCTCACGGGGCGCCCCTCGCTCTCACTCAACGACTTCCTCCCTGACCGGTTCATCGAGAGGCGCGAGCCATGACGAAGGACGACCTGAAGCGTCGGGTGTGGCAGGCGATCGATCGACACGGCGAAGAGATCATCGGGCTCGGCGAGCAGATCCGGCGCCACCCCGAGCTCGGCTTCAAGGAAGTCAAGACGGCCCGGCTCGTGGAGGACACGTTGAGCCGGCTCGGGCTCAAGCCCAGGGCCGGTCTGGCGCTGACGGGCGTTCGCGCCGACCTCGTGGGCAAGGCGGGAGCAGGCCCCACGTTCGCGCTCCTGGCCGAGCTGGACGCCCTGGTCGTGGCGGGCCATCCCGGAGCGGATCCCGAAACGGGCGCCGCCCATGCCTGCGGCCACAACGCCCAGGTGGCCGGTCTGCTGGGCTGCGCGATGGGGCTCAGCGACGCCCAGGCCATGGAGCACCTCGCCGGCCGGGTCGTCTTGTTCGCCGTGCCTGCCGAGGAGTACGGGGACGTGGAATGGCGCGTGAGACAGGCGCGGCAGGGGAAGCTGGAATTTCTCGGAGGCAAGCCCGAGCTGCTCCGGCTCGGCCACTTCGACGACGTCGACCTCGCGATGATGATCCACGCCACTGCGCGTCCCGAGGACGGCAAGGCCGGCGTGCCGCAGTCGAACAACGGCTGCGTCGTCAAGACGGTCCGCTACATCGGCCGGGCCGCCCACGCCGGAGGCGCCCCCCACCTGGGGATCAACGCGCTCTACGCGGCGCAGATCGGGCTCACGGCCATCAACGCGATCCGCGAGACCTTCCGGGACGAGGACACGATCCGCGTCCACCCGATCATCACCCACGGCGGCTCGCAGGTGAACGTCATCCCGGGCGAGGTGCGAATCGAAACCTACGTCCGCGGCCGGACGGTGGAGGCGATCCTCGAGGCCGAGCGCAGGGTCGATCGCGCGCTGCGCGCGGGGGCGCTGGCCCTCGGCGCCAAGGTGGAGATCGAGACGCTGCCGGGCTACCTGCCGATGCAGTGCGATGCCACCATGGCGCAATACTTTAAACAGAACGCCGTCACGCTGGTCGGCGAGGAGCACTACAAGCAGATCGGCCACCGCACGGGCTCCACGGACATGGGCGATCTCTCCCAGGTGATGCCCGTGCTCCATCCTTATATCGGCGGCGCGCGCGGCACCGGGCACGGCCCCGACTACGAGATCGTCGACAAGTCGCTGGCCTACGTCACGCCGGCCAAGGCGCTCGCTGCGATGGTCATCGACATGCTGGCGGACGGCGCGACCGGCGCCCGCGAGGTCCTCCAGACCGCCAAGCCGCCCATGACGCGCGAGGGGTACCTCACCTTCCAGCGGTCCGTGGCCCGGCGGGAGCTCTACGAGGGCTGAGCGGGTGTACGGCAAGACCTCGATCGACTTTCCCCGCCGCATCGTCTGCCTGACGGCGGAGACGGCGGAGATCGCCCACCTAGTCGGCGCGGGCGATCGCGTGGTGGGGGTGCCGGGGACGGCGCACCGCCCGGAGGCGGCGCGCGAAAAAGCGAAGGTCGGGGGCTTCACCACGTTCCGCGTCGACAAGATCTTCGCCCTCGAGCCCGACCTCGTGCTCGGCTTCTCCGATCTCCAGAAGGACATCGTGCGCGACCTGATCGCCAGCGGCGTCACCGTCCTCTGCACGAATCAGCGCTCGTTCGACGACGTCCTGCGCGCCATCCTCCTGATCGGGGGCGCGCTGGGGTGCCAGGAGCGGGCGCGGGAGCTGATCCAGGACATCCGCGACGAGGTCAAGCAGATCCGCGAGTACTCCGCCGTCTGGCCCGATCGTCCCCGCGTCTACTTCGAGGAGTGGCCGGATCCGCCCATCGTCGGCATCCGCTGGGTCTCCGAGCTGGTCGAGATCGCGGGGGGGCGGGATGTCTTCGCCGAGCTCCGCGACCGGCCGCAGGCCCAGGGCCGGATCGTGAGCCCCGATGAGGTCGTCGCGCGCGATCCCCAGATCATCCTCGCCTCGTGGTGCGGCAAGCCCCTCGACCGCCAGGCGGTCGCGCGCCGTCCCGGCTGGGACGGGATCACGGCGGTCAAGCTGGGCCAGATCCACGAGATCGACGGCGGCGACATTCTCTCGCCGGGGCCCTCGCTGATGGTCGGGCTGCGGCTGATCCACGAAATCATCCAGCGCTTCCAGGCCGCCAGATAGAAGCGTAAGCTTTCAGGAGACTTACCGGTCGCCTTCAAAAAACTTGGGGTCCGGCAGGGCCCGGGCTAGGATTGGAGCCCTCCAATGACTGACCTCGTGCATGTCCGGCCGGAGCGCTTCTTTGCCGACCGGTTCGACGTCACGCCGGGCCTCATCGACCGCCTGATCGGCTCGGCGCTCAAGGGCAGGGTGGACGATGCTGACATCTACCTCGAGTACTGTATCAACGAAGAGCTCGTACTCGAGGAAGGGACCGTAAAGAAGGCCTCCCGGCACGTGAGCCAGGGGGCCGGGGTTCGGGCCCAGGCGGGCGCCCGGACCGGCTACGCCCATACCGACGACATCTCGCTGGGGAACCTCGAGGAGGCGGCGCGCCAGGCCCGGGCCATCGCCTCGCAGGCGAGCGCCTCGGCGGTCGTGGCGGTGCCGAGCGGACGACCGCACGACCTCTATACGCTGCCCGAGCCTCCCATCGCCACGGACCTCACGCGCAAGCTGGATCTGCTGAGATCGGTGGACCGGGCGGCTCGCGCCGCCGACGCGCGGGTCAAGCAGGTGATCGCGAGCCTCACCAGCGAGGATGCGGTCATGCTGATCGCCACCGCCGCGGGCTGGACGGTGGGGGACATCCGCCCGCTCACCCGCCTCAACGTGACGGTCATCGCCGAGGAAGGGGGAAAGCGCGAGATCGGCGCGTACGGAGGCGGCGGCCGCGTCGGCTTCGACTTCTTCCTCGAGCGGGAGCGCTGGCAGCGGTTCGCTGCCGAGGCCGCGCGACAGGCGACGCTGAAGCTTCGGGCCGTCGGCGCGCCCGCGGGAGCGATGACGGTGGTGCTCGGCCCCGGCTGGCCCGGGATTCTCCTCCACGAAGCGGTCGGGCACGGGCTGGAGGGCGACTTCAACCGCAAGGGCGTGTCCGCCTTCGCGGGGCGCATGGGCCAGAAGGTCGCCTCGGAGCTGGTCACCGTCGTGGACGACGGCACCATCCCCAACCGGCGCGGCTCGCTGAACGTGGACGACGAGGGCACGCCCACCGGGCGCACCGTCCTCATCGACCGGGGCGTTCTCTGCGGCTACATGCAGGACAAGCTCAACGCGCGCCTCATGGGCATGCAGCCGACGGGCAACGGCCGCCGCGAGTCCTACGCCTGTCCGCCGATGCCCCGCATGACGAACACCTTCATGCTGGCCGGGGAAGACGACCCCGAGGACATCATCCGCTCGGTGACGTACGGTCTCTACGCCGTCTCCTTCGGCGGCGGGCAAGTGGACATCACCAGCGGCAAGTTCGTCTTCTCCGCCAGCGAGGCCTACCTCGTCGAGGACGGGCGCATCACCGCGCCCGTAAAGGGCGCCACGCTCATCGGCAACGGCCCCGAGGCGCTCACACGCGTGACGCGCGTGGGGCACGACCTGCAGCTCGACGAAGGCATCGGCACCTGCGGCAAGGACGGCCAGTCGGTGCCGGTCGGCGTGGGCCTGCCGACGATCCGCATCGACGGCATGACGGTGGGAGGCACCCAGGTGTGAGCCAGCTCAGCAGCGACCTGCTCGTCTCGGTGCTCAAGCGCGCCACCGCGCGGGGCGCCACCGCCGCCGACGCCTTCCTCGTGGAGGAGCGCCGCTTCAGCGCCACCGTTCGGCTGGGCGAGGTGGACACGGTGACGCACTCGCACGAGCAGCGGCTGTCCCTGCGCGTCTTCGCCGGCACGGCCTCTGCCGCCGCGTCGACCTCCGACCTGTCGCCGGAGTCGCTCGGGCGGGTGGTGGACGAGGCGACGCGCCTGGCCCGCATCACCGCCGAGGATCCGCACGCCGGCCTTCCCGATCCCGCCGAGCTGATCGATCGCGTGCCCGACCTGGGTCTGCGCGATGCCTCGGGGCACGACCTCACGCCCGAGGAGAAGATCGAGATCGCGCGCCGGGCCGAGGCGGCGGCGCTGGCCGCCGATCCGCGGATCACCAACTCCGAAGGCGCGGAGCACTGGGATCGCCAGGCGCGGTACGCGTACGCGACCTCGTCCGGGTTCGCGCGCGCCTACGCGACCTCGAGCTTCGGCATCACCGTCTCGCCGGTCGCCGCCCGGAACGGAGAGATGCAGCGCGACACCTGGTACTCGATGGCCCGCCAGCGGGCGGGGCTGGAGGATCCCGCGGCGGTGGGCCGGATGGCGGCGGCGCGCGCGCTCCAGCGGCTGGGGGCCCGCAAGGTGAAGACCGTGGAGGTCCCCGTCATCTTCGATCCCGAGACGGCCGCCAGCCTCGTCCGGGCGCTGGCCTCGGCCGCCAGCGGGCCGAGTCTCTACCGGCGCGCCTCGTTCCTCTGCGACCGGCTGGGCTCGCGCATCGCCGCTCCGTCGGTGACGATCGTCGACGACGGACTGATCGCAGGCGCGCTGGGCTCGCGGCCGTTCGACGGCGAGGGGCTGCCGGTGCGGCGGACGGTCGTCGTCCGGGAGGGCGTGCTGGAGTCGTATCTGCTCGACACCTACGGCGCCCGCAAGCTCGGCCTGGCCTCCACGCACCACGCCGTGCGGGACGGCAGCGGCGTCACCGTGGGGACGACCAACCTCACGCTGCGCCCGGGAACGACGCCGCCCGCGGAGCTGATCGCGTCGGTGACGGAAGGCTTCTACGTCACGGAGCTGATCGGCTTCGGCGTCAACGGCGTCACCGGCGACTACTCGCGGGGCGCCGTGGGCCACTGGATCGAGAACGGCCGGCTCGCCTATCCGGTCGAGGAGGTCACCGTCGCCGGGAATCTCCTGGAGATGTTCGACGCGGTCGACGGGGTGGGCAACGACCTCGTGCTCCGCGACCGCACCGCCTCGCCCACGCTCAAGATCGCCCGCATGGTGGTCGCCGGGAACTAAGCCTCGGGGGCTCGTATGATCATCGACACGCACTGTCATCTGTACGATCCCGCCTTCGCCGACGTCCGCGAGACGCTGCGGCAGGCCCTCACCCACGACGTTTGGGGCGTCGTCGCGGTCGGCTGCGACCCGGAGTCGAACGAGCGAACTCTGGCGGCGGCGGCGGTGGTGCCCAAGGCGGTGTGGGCGGCGCTCGGCTTTCATCCCGACTGGACGCGCCTGACCGACGCCGACCTCGAGCGGGTCGAGCAGCAGCTGCGCGATCACCATTCCCGGATCGTCGCCCTGGGCGAAGTCGGTCTGCCCTGGTACTCCCTGGAGGGGGCAGCCGACCCGACCGAGCTGATGACGAGTGGCCGCCGGCGGCTCGACCGCCTGCTGACGCTGGCGGTCCGGTACGACCTGGCGGTGGCGCTCCATGCGCCGCACGGCGCCGCGGTGGGCGCGCTGGAGGCGCTCCGGCGCCACGGGATCGAGCGGGCGGTCTTCCACTGGCACAAGGCGCCGGCCGACGTGACGCAGGCGATCGTTGACGCGGGCTACTTCGTCTCGGTCACGCCCGAGGTCGTCCATCGAGACCGCGACCGCGAGATGGTCGCCGCGGTGCCGCTGGATGCGCTGCTCGTCGAGAGCGACGCCCCCTGGAAGTATCGGGGCGAGTTCGAGGGGCTGCCGTCGGGGCCGTGGTTCGCCGGGCGGGTGGGTGAGGAGATCGCCAAGATCAAACAGCTACCGGTCGAGGACGTGATGTTCCGCCTCTCGTCCAACGCCTGCCGTCTGTTCGATCTCGTGTGGATCTGACCGGTAGTGCGAGCCGAGACGCGGCCGAGCTGCCTGCAGTGCGAGCCGGAGGACGGCCGAGGGCTGGGCCCCCCGCGTCCGAGGCGAGCGAAACTCTACGATCACAAGCGCGGCGAGGCGAGCCTGAAATGACCGAAGAGCGCCACACGGTCCCGGTGGCCGGGGGCGCGCTGGCGCTGGTCCTCCACCTCCCCCAGAGGAAAGAACGGGTGCCCTGCGTGGTGGCCTGCCACGGTCTCCGGGCCTCCAAGGACAGCGACAAGTATCTCCTCCTGGGCGCCGAGCTCCCGGCCGCCGGTCTCGCGCTGGCGCGCTTCGACTTCCGGGGCTGCGGCGAGTCCTCCGGGGCCGAGGAGGAGACCACGGTAGGCACGCGGCTGGAGGACGCCCGCGCGGTGCTCAAGTACCTGCCCTTCCACCGGAGGCTGAGCGGGCGCTTCGGCCTTCTCGGCTCCAGCATGGGCGGGTACGTGGCGCTGCACCTGGCCGCCGAGCGCGGCGACGGCACGCCGGTCGTCACCTGGAACGCTCCGTCGAATCTCGACGACCTCATGGACACGATGGACAAGGACGCGCCCGGTCTGGGCTCGCCCTTCTTCCGGGAGCTGACGGCGCGGCTGTTCACCGAGGCGCCCGCCGGCGTGGCCCGGCATCTGATCATCCAGGCCGAGGCCGACGACGTCGTGCCGGTGGATCACGGCGCCACCCTCTACGCGCGCGCCGCCGAGCCCTGCGACCTCGCCATCATCCTCGACGCCGACCATCGCCTCACCGACCTGGCCCACCGCCAGGAGGCGGTGGCGCGGAGCCTCGAATGGTTCCAGCGGTTTCTCGGGAAGAGCCCGTGATCAACCGCGAGCGCCTCGTCGCCGAGTTCCTGGAGCTGGTCCAGAT
The DNA here is from genome assembly GCA_036001065.1 of Candidatus Methylomirabilota bacterium. NCBI lineage: Bacteria > Methylomirabilota (SeqCode) > Candidatus Methylomirabilota bacterium. The sequence continues at coordinate 44,609 of DASYUQ010000115.1, read as the reverse complement.
CTCGAGCCCCTCCCGGCGCGAGGGGCCGGTGGCCAAGCGCCTGATGCCCGCGCTCGCAGCGCTGGGGGCGAGCATCGAGGTCGACGACGCAGGGAACAAGGTGGGCGGGGACACCGGCAATGTCCTGGCCCGCGTGGCAACCTCGGTTGCGGCATGCGCACCGTCCACGAGTGGGTCGACGTCAAGGACATCGTCGCCACCGCCGCCTTGCTGGTCGAAACGCTTCGGCTGAACGCCGAGGGCTGACCGGGATCAGACCGCGGAGGGAGCGACCGCGCGAGGAAGCGCGGCCAGGGCCTCCTCCTCGGGGCAATACGCGTAGTGCTCGGGCGCCGCGTCGAGCAGGGGACCCACCTCTGGCAGCACCAGATCGACGCTGAACGGACACGCGCGCGCCCACTGAAGGGCCCGGCGCTCGTGCACGCCGGTGAGGAGCGCGCTGACTTTCGGCTGCTCCAGCGAGTGGGCCAGCAGCAGGTACGCCGGCTGGTACGTGCTCACCGCGCGCTCAGCCCAGTGCGCCAGGGTCGCGATCACCCGGGCGGCGGCGCCGACGCGGGCGGTGAAGATCATCAGGGCGAGCGCGGAGGCCTCGAGGGGCACGCGGCGGAACTCGCGGACGACGATGAGCGTGTGGTCTTCGGTCGGCAGGAGTTGCATCGGCTGGGCCGCGTGGCCCAGCAGCGGCACGTCACGGACCGAGTAGAGCGCGAAGCATTCGGGATCGTCCACGCTCCGGAACCGCGACCTCACGTGAGGCAGCGGCTCCCTCTCTTCGTCGCCCGGCCACAGCCCCACGTCGTCGGCGGCAGTGGGGTCGCCGCTCCGATAGAGACGCAAGCCCCGGATCCACAGCGGGCGCATGCGATGCACGGGCGATGCCTCCAAGCAACTCCCGTGCCGCGGATGCTCCGGCGAGAATCGCGGGCGTCTGCGCGCACATGCGCCTGCCCAGATTTTTCAATCGCGACGTCGCCGACGTCGGGCTGTCACCGGCGTGACAATCCGTCCTCCTTTGTGCTAGGAGTGTGGCGTGAATCGCCGCGCCGTCGTGCTCGCGTTCGCGCTCGTCGCCGTCGCGGGCCTGGCCTGGGCGGGCTACGCCTGGTACCGATCGCGCCTCACCGTGTTCACGGACGACGCCTACATCGAGAGCGCCATCGCGCCCGTGAGTGCAAAAGTTCCCGGCCAGGTGGTGGACATCCTGGTCCGGGACAATCAGGCGGTCACCGCCGGCCAGGTGCTGGTCCGGATCGACGACCGCGATTGGCGCGCCAAGGCCGAGCAGGCCCGCGCGGCCGTGCTCATCGCCGAGCGTCGCCACCGGGCCGCCGTGGAGCGCGTGGCGCTGGGGCGCGAGATGGCGGCGAGCCAGATGACCCAGGCGCAGGCGGCGACGCTCCGTGCGGAGGCGGCGCGGTCGTCGGCGGTCAGTGTGCTGGAGTCCAGTCGCGCGGCCGCCCATGCGCGGCGCGCTGCGCTGGCCTCCACGGCGGCCGAACGCGTCCGGGCGCAGGCGATGCGCGACCGGGCCGCGCAGGACCTCGCGCGCGCCCGCGAGCTGTTCGCCAAGGAGCTGGTGGCGCGCGAGTTCGTCGATCACGCCGAGGCCGAGGCGCGGGCCGCCGAGGCGCAGCTCACGGTTGCCGAGGAGCGGGTGACGCAGGCCCGGCGCGATCTGGAAACCGCCGAGGCCGACGCCCGCATGCGCGAGGCGGGGTTCGAGCCGCAGCAGATCGGGCTCAAGACCGCCGAGGCGCGCGCCGTGGAGGCCAAGGCCCAGGCCATCCAGGCCGAGGCCCTCCTGCAGGAGGTGCGCGTCCGCGAAGCCGAGCGGGACCTGGCCCAGGCGCAGCTGAAGGAGGCCCAAGCCGAGCTGGCGCTGGCGCTGCTCAACCTCGAGCACGCCGAGATCCGCGCGCCCACCGCCGGCCTGGTCTCCCGCAAGAACGTCGAGCCCGGCCAGGTGGTCCAGGTGGGCCAGCCGCTGCTCGCCGTCGTCGGGCTGCACGACGTCTGGGTCATCGCCAACTTCAAGGAGACGCAGCTCGGCCGGGTGCGGCCCGGGATGCGCGTCGACGTCGTCGTCGACACCTTCGCCGATCGCCGGTACATCGGCACCGTCGATTCCATCGCCGCGGGGACGGGCTCGCGCTTCTCGCTGCTTCCGCCGGAGAACGCGACCGGCAACTGGGTCAAGGTGGTCCAGCGCGTCCCCGTGAAGATCACGCTCGATCCCAAGGAATCGTCCAATCCGCACACCCTGCGGGCGGGGATGTCGGTGGCGGTGACGATCCACCTCCGGTAGCTCGGACGGAGGGGGCCGTAACGTCCGCCCCCTCCGAGACCTCCCCCAGCAAGGATTGCGCGGGCGAAGCCCGGGCTCGAAGCGGCGGGGGGCCGGAGTGTAACAAGTACTCTGGCCGCGGCCCTCGCGGTAATTTCTTCTCGTCTCTAGGAAATTCACTTCACAGACTGCCCGGACGCGCCGCGCGGTGATAGCATCGCTGACTGAATGGCCGACGTCACGCTCGAGCTGATCCATCGCCTCGCCAACGTCCTGCTCGGCGTCTCGGCGCTGACCGTCGCCGCGCTCATCGTCGTCGAGATCGGGCGCCGCCCCACGCGCCGGCGCGAGCCGCTGGGTATCGCGTTCTGCATCGTCTTTCTGGCCATCGGTCTGCGGGCCGCCGTGCGAGTCACGTTCGAGCAGGTCTCCAGCGTACCGCGCGAGGCTGCGGCCACGGTGGTGGCGATCGACGCCCTGGCGGCGGGAGCGACGCTGGCGTGCCTGGCCCTGCGGCGCCGGTACGGCGTGTTCATCGAGAGCGCCGACATCGTCCGCGAGTACGAGACGGAGTATGCGGCGAAGGAGCGGGAGGCCCACGGCCTGGCCCAGGTCAACGAGGAGCTGCGGCGGCTCGACGAGCTGAAGTCGGAGTTCCTGGCCATGGTCAGCCACGAGCTGCGCACGCCGCTCACCGCGATCGTCGGCTACGGCCGCTTGCTGCTGCGGCAGGTGCACGGACCGCTCAACGCCAAGCAGCTCGAGCACCAGGAGGCGATCTTTCGCAGCGCCCAGCGGCTCACCGATCTCATCAACGACCTCCTGGACGTCTCGCGCCTGGAGGCGGCGCGGATCGAGCTGCATCCGCGCCCCACCGACGCGCGGCAGGTCACCGACCAGGTGATTGCGGCCGTCCACGTGGCCGCCCAGGCCAAGCAGATCCATCTCCTGAACAAGCTGGGTGACTCGCTGCCGCTGGTGCAGGCGGATCAGCCGCGCCTGCACCAGATCCTGGTCAACCTCGTCGCCAACGCGATCAAGTTCACGCCGCCGGGCGGCACCGTCCGCATCCGCGGAGACCGCCACAACGACCAGGTCTGGATCGCGGTCGAGGACACGGGGGTGGGCATCGCGCGCGAGGAGCTGGCGCGCATCTGGGATCCTTTCTACCAGGTCGAGTCGCCGATGCGCCGGCGGCACGGCGGCTCGGGGCTGGGCCTGGCCATCGTGCGCCGTCTGGTGGAGCTGCACGGGGGGCTGGTGCGCGCCGAGAGCGAAGGCGCGGGCCACGGTAGCCGCTTCAGCTTCACGCTGCCGATCGCCACCGAGGCGCTCAGGCCGGAGGGCGCGCCCGAGCCGGAGGCCGCGCTGGAGCCGGTGCTGGCCGGGCGCGAGGTGCTGATCGTCGAGGACGACGAGGCGAGCCAGGCCCTGATGCGCTCGGTCGTGGAGGACGTGCTCGGCGGCCGGGCACGGGTCTGCGCCGACGGCGAGGAGGCGGTCAGGGAGGCCATCGAGCGGCCCCCCGCGCTCCTCCTGCTCGATCTCATGCTGCCGCGCCTGTCGGGGTGGGAGGTCGCGCGGCGGCTTCGCCAGCACCCGGCCACCCGCGGCCTGCTCATCATCGCGGTCTCGGCCCTGGCCCGGCCGCAGGAGCGCGAGGCCGCGCTCCGCGCCGGCTGCGACGCTTACATCAGCAAGCCCTTCCTGCCCGACGAGCTGGCTCGGGTCGTCACGACCACGCTCCTCAGCGAGGGGGTGGCGTGGCGATGAGGGACGAGTCACCCCGCGTGCTCGTCGTCGAGGACAACCGGGACACCTCCGCGCTCCTGCGCGACCTCCTGGAGGCGGAGGGCTACCAGGTGAACTCCGTGGCGACCGGCGAAGCGGTCTTCGAGACGCTCGAGCTGACGCCGGCCGTCGATCTGTTGGTGCTCGATCTCATGCTGCCCGGCATGAGCGGCTACGAGGTCATCGAGCAGCTGCGGGCCGAGGCGAACTTCAGTCGCATCCCGATTCTGGTATTGAGCGCGCTGAGCAGCGCGGCGGCCCGGGTCCGCGGGCTCCGGGACGGCGCCGACGACTACATGACGAAGCCCTTCCTGCCCGAGGAGCTGGTGGCGCGGGCGCGGACGCTCGTCACCAGCCGGCTGCTCGAGCGGCGGACGCGGGAGATCCAGGCGCTGGGCCAGATCGCCCAAGCCAGCCTGACGGCCGCGAGCGCCGACGTTCTCCTGCGCCGGATCGTGGAGATCGTGGCCGAGGTGTTCGAGGCCGATGCCGCGATGATTCTGCTCACCGACGAGGCGCGGGGCGAGCTGCGCGCGCGCGCCGCGGTCGGCCTGGGCGACGACCTGGGCGGGCTGTCGACCCCCTCCGGCGAGGGCGTGGGCGGGATCGCGCTCAGCACACGCCGCCCGGTCCTGATCCTCGACGGCGCCGCCGCCGATCCGCGGGTGGGGAATGCGGTGCTGCGGCGGGAGGGATTTCGCTCGCTGATGGCGGCGCCGCTCATCGCGGGGGGCGCGCCCATCGGCGTCATCGAGGTGGCCCGGCGGGGGCGACGGATCGATCCCCGGGCCGACCGGTTGCTGCACATCGTGGCCGACCGGGTGGCGGTGGCGATCGAGCACGCGCGGCTGCAGGGGGAGGCGCACGAGCTGGCGGACGTCGTCCGGCGCATCGGCGAGGGCGTCGTGGTCGCCGACGGCGACGACCGCGTCGTCTTCGCCAACCGCGCCTTCCTCGAGATGGTCGGCCTGACCGCCGAGGAGATGATCGGCCAGCGCTGGACGGAGTCGCTCTCCACTGCCCAGGACATCGCCGCGCTGACCTCCCAGCTACGGCAGCTGCCCTTCCAGGGGGAATTCCTCCTGATCGCGCGCGGCGGCGAGCCCCGGCCCGTGCACCTGACGCTGTCGACGGTGGAGCGGGCGGAGGGCGGACCCCAGCGCATCGGCGTGTTCCGGGACATCAGCCACGAGCACGAGTTGCGGTTCCGCGTGATCCGCGAGCAGAAGTTCCGGACGCTCGGCTCGCTGGCCGCCGGTGTGGCCCACAACATCAACAATCGGCTCACGCCGGTGCTGGGTTGGACGGAGATGCTGCTGGAGCGGCTGGCCGCCGGCGAGAGCATCGATCCCGAAGAGGTGGCCCATGCACTGCGGGTCATCCACCAAGGGGCCGAGGACAGCGTGGGCACGGTGCGGCGGCTGCAGGAGTACTCGCGCCCGGCCCGGGTGATGAAGGGGCCCGAGGTCGTCCAGCTCCGCGAGATCGTCGAGCAGTTGCTGGCCCTCACCCGGCCCCAGTGGGACAACGAGGCGGCCCGGCGCGGAGTGCGCTACCAGATCGACCTCCGCATCGAACCCGCCCCCCCGATCCTGGCGGTGGCGAGCGAGATCCGGGAGGCCCTGCTCAATACTTTGGAAAATGCGTTCACGGCCATGCCGGACGGCGGGCGGCTCACGATCGAGATCCGCGGCCACGACGATCACGCGGTCGTGGCCATCTCCGACACCGGCCGCGGGATGAGCCCCGAGGTGCAGCGCCTGGCCTTCGAGCCGTTCTTCACCACGCGCGCCAGCGAGGGCGGCACGGGGCTGGGCCTGGCCCTGGCCCAGGAGATCGTCCAGCGCTACGGAGGCCGCATCGCGCTGGCCAGCCGGCAGGGCGTCGGCACCACGTTCACGTTCACGTTCCCCGCCGTCACCGCCGACGCGCCGCGGGGGCCCGTGTTCCTGCCCATCCTCGAGCCCCTCCGGATCCTGGCCGTCGAGGACGAGCCGGAGGTGCTCGATCTCGTGCGGGCGATGCTGGCCCACGCCGGGCACACCGTGCTGAGCGCCGCCTCCGGGCGGGAGGCGCTGGCGCTGTTCGGGCGCGAGCCCGTCGACCTCGTCATCACCGATCTCGGCATGCCCGGCATGACGGGGCTGGCGCTGGCCGCCGAGCTCAAGCGGCTGCGCCCGGTGCCCATCGTGCTCTTGACGGGCTGGGCCGACGAGCTGGAGCGGGACGCGACGCTGGGCGTCGACGTGGTGCTGGCCAAGCCGTTCTCGCGCGAGCGCCTGTTCGACACCCTGGCCCGCGCCGTCCCCGATCGCGTCCGCTCCGCGTAACGCGATGGGGGCGGCCCGGCGGGTGGCTTCCTCGACCACGCTAGCCACAGCCGGCTCGGCGCCTTCTTTCTACACGGGTTGGGGTCGATCCCCTGAGACACGGGTCTCGGAGGGCCACCCGCCGGGCTGCCCATTCCCGCTGCCCGGTCGGATACGATTCCCGACAGCGTGGGCCAGGGCGTCGGCCGGAGCTTCAAACGATCTTCTTGATCATCAGGCGGGAGGGCGCGTGCGGGAAGGACCAGCCGGGGAAGACTTCGGAATCAGGGTCCCAGACCCGGGCGGCTCTTCCGCGATCAGCTCATCGGCCCGGCGGCCCGCCGCCGCCACGGCCCGCGCTGCCCGCGGCCGCGTCGGCGGCACCGCGGGCAGCCCGTCGGTAACGCCACCAGCGTGCAGCGCCTCGACGGCGTCGCCGTCGCCGCCCGTCATCGGGCCACGAGGGCGAAGATGACCGCGGCGACGAGGAGGCGGTAGAGCACGAAGGGCAGCAGGGAGCGGCGCTTGACGTAGCCCACCAGGAACCACACGGCGATCCACCCGCTCAGGAACGCGGCGACCACGGCGGCCACGAGCGGGCCGGACTCCGCGGGCGGCAGACCGACGCGGAGCAGGTGCAGTATTTTGAGTGCCCCCGCGCCGGCCGTGATCGGAACGCCCAGCAGGAAAGCGAAGCGCGCCGCCGTCGGCCGATCGAGGCCGCCGAACAACGCCGCCGTGATGGTGATGCCCGAGCGCGATGTTCCGGGGATCAGCGCCAGCGCCTGGGCGCAGCCGATAGCGAGGGCCTGGCCCCCGCTGATGCGCTCGAGCGGATCGCCGCCGCCCGGCGTCGGCGGCGCCGCTCGGCGGTCGGCCACCGCCATCACGATCGCCCAGAACGCGGTCGACGTCGCCACCACGACGGCCGAGCGGAGGTGCGCCTCGATGAGCGTGTCGAAGAGCAGGCCGGCCAGCCCGCCCGGGATGGTGGCCAGGACGAGGAGCAGGCCGATCCGGGGTGAGAGCGCCCCCGACGCCAGCGCGCGCAGCTCGCCGCGGAAGTACGCGAGCAGCGCCCCCAGCGTCCCCAGGTGGATGGCGGCGTCGAAGGCGAGGCCCTGATCGGGCCAGCCTAAGAGGTGCGGCGCCAGGATGAGGTGGCCGGAGGAGGAGACGGGAAGAAACTCGGTGACTCCCTGGACGACGCCCAGCGCCACCGCCTGCGGATACGTCACCCGACGAGCGCCCACCTCTCGAGCCGGATCGACCCGGGTCGCATGGATGGGCGCATTCTAGCGTAAAATTCGGACGGCATGCCGAAGACTGCGGGCATCATCCTCATCGGAAACGAAATCCTCTCGGGCAAGATCGCGGACGCCAACGCCGCGTATCTCTGCCGCGAGCTGCGCGCCCTCGGTGTCGACGTGCGCCGGATCAGCGTGATTCCCGACCAGGTCGAGACGATCGCCGCGGAGATCGCCGCCCACTGCCGTGACCACGACGTCGTGTTCACCTCGGGCGGTGTGGGTCCGACCCACGACGACGTGACCATCGAGGGCGCGGCGCGGGCGCTGGCGGTGGCCGTGGTCCGCCACCCCGCGCTGGTCGCGCTGCTCATCCAGTACTACGGCGGCCAGGCCACCGACGCCCACCTCAAGATGGCGGAGGTCCCGGAGGGGGCCGAGCTGATCGGCGGCGAGTCACTCCGCTTCCCCACCATCCTGATGCGCAACGTCTACATCCTGCCCGGCGTGCCCGAGATCTTCCGCCAGAAGTTCGAGGCGATCCGCGAGCGGTTCCGCGATCAGCCCTTCCACCTCAAGAACGTGTTCGTGAGTATCGCCGAGGGGAGCCTGGCCGACTACCTCAACGGTCTGCTCCGCGACTTCCCTGCGCTCCTGCTCGGCTCCTACCCGGAGTTCTCGAACCCCGAGTACCGGGTCAAGGTGACGCTCGAGTCGCGGGACCCCACCTATCTGGAGGAGGCCCTGGACGCGCTGCTCGCCCGCCTGCCCGGCGACGCCGTCGTCAAGGTCACCTGAGGCACCGAGGAGGTCCAGCCATGGCGCTCGATGCGAAGGCGTTCGGCGCGGCGCTCCTGCAGGAGGTGCGGGAGCGCCGCTCCTTCGGGGGCCACCCGCTGTGGTTCAAGATCGCCGAGGGCCGGCTCTCCCGCCAGGCACTCGGCGAGTTCGCCAAGCAGTTCTTCCTGCAGGTGGTCGAGTTCCCCCGGGCCGTGTCGGCGCTGCACTCGCGTTGCCCCGATGTGGCCGAGCGTGTGAAGCTGGCCGAGTCCGTCTACGAGGAGGAGACGGGGCGGCTGTCGGGCTCCAAGCCGCACCCCGAGCTGTTCCTCGACTTCGCCGCCGGCGCGGGCGTCCCGCGCCCGGAGATGCTGGCGGCGACGCCGCTGCCCTCGACGGCGGCGCTCATCCACTGGTTCGAGTACTCCACGAAGCTCCTGCCGTTCCACGAGGGCGTGGCCGCCATCAACCTGGCCGCCGAGGGGCAGGTGGTGGGGGCCTTCGGCCCCTTCGCCCGCGCGCTTCAGAAACACTACGGCCTCAGCCAGGCAGCGGTCGCGTTCTGGGACATCCACGAGGTGGCCGACGCCGAGCACTCGGACGTGGGCGATCACATCGTCGTCCGGCACGCCACGACCGCCGAGCGGCAGGAGGCCGTCCGCCGGGCGGTGCGGACCTCGCTGGCGATGTGGTGGCAGTTCTTCGACGGAATGGACGAGAGCTTCGGGTAGCCGCGGGTGGTGCCTCTGATCCCGCTCGGCGCCGATCGGAGCGTGGTGCGCACGCTGCCGCCTGCCGACGTGCACCTCATCGTCGGGGCCGGCGGGCGCCGCCTCTACTCCAGCCTTGCCGACTGAGGCGCGGCGCCGGATCATCGAGGGAGATGGGTGACGTCGGGCGACTCGGCCAGCCGAAGGTGGTCGTGGTGATGCCGGCCTATAATGCGGGCCGCACGCTGCGGCTGACGTACGAGGAGCTTCCCAAGGACGCGGTGAGCACGGTGATCCTGGTGGACGACGGCTCGACCGACTCCACCCTCCAGATCGCGCGCGAGCTGGGGCTGGAGGTCTTCGTCCACAACCGGAACTACGGCTACGGCGCCAACCAGAAGACCTGCTACACGGAGGCGCTGCGAGCGGGCGCCGACATCGTCGTGATGGTGCACCCGGACTATCAGTACGATCCGGCGCTGGTGCCGAAGCTCATCGAGCCCGTCGTCAGCGGTCGCGCCGACGTGGTGCTGGGCTCACGGCGCAAGGCGGGCTCGCCGCTGGCGCAGGGGATGCCCTGGTGGAAGTACGCGGCGAACCGCGGCCTCACCTGGCTCGAAAACCGGGCCTTCGGCCTGAACCTCAGCGAGTACCACACCGGCTATCGCGCCTTCCGGCGCGAAGTGTTGGACGTCGTCAACTTCGTGCTGAACTCCGACGGCTTCGTGTTCGATCAGGAGATCATCGGGCAGATCGTCGCCGCGGGCTTCCGGATCGAGGAGATCGCGGTGCCCACCCGCTACTTCCCCGAAGCCTCGTCGGCGAGCCTGGCGGCCTCGACCGTCTACGGCCTGCGGATTCTGTCCATGCTCTTCTGGTTCACGCTCCACCGCCGCGGCATCCGGCGCTCGCGGCGCTTCGATAGCCTCCGGGCGCGCTACACGCGCCTGCCCTGAGCGCGGGCGGCGTCGCGGCCCCCCGGCCCCGCTCGAGCCGGCGCTCTCCGCCCCGGCGGCGCGGGGGCCGATCAACGGGCGAACGCGGTCTCGGCGAACTGCGGGTAGGTCTTGGCGACGGCTTCGCGGACGCGGGTGCGGAGCAGGTGGAGCTCGCCCGGCGTGGGCTCGGGGATGACCCCCACCCTCCCGGCGTAGTCGAGCGCGAAGCCCGTGCGCCGCGCCAGCTCCTCCCGCGTCACGCCCGGGTGGACGGACTCCACCACCAGTGCCTTCCGCTCCTTATCGAAGCGGAACACGCACAGAGGGGTGACGACCTTCCAGGGGCCGCCCGGCCGCGCGACCTCGGGCGGGCTCGAGCCCGGGCTGGCCACGTGGTCCACGCGCTCGACGAAGATCCGCGGGGAGTGCTCGGTGCGGAAGACGATGACTCGCCGGGGCAGGTAGTAGAGCATCGCCGAGCCGGCGCCGCCCGGGAGCCTGACGCGCGGCCGCTCGACGTCGCCGACCGCGATCAGGTTCAGGTTGCCGTGGCGATCGATCTGGCCGCCCGAGAGGAAGAAGAGGTCGAAGCCGCCGCGCTGCGCGAAGTCGTAGAACTCCTTGGAGCCCTGGCGGAAGGGCCAGTAGTCGGGGTGGTTGAGGATGACGACCCGCGCCCGGGGCGCGTGTGTGAAGTGAGCGAGCAGCACGCCGCTGGCGGGCACCGGCGCCAGCGTCCCCACCGCCACCGTCTCGCCGTCGCGCACCTCGCGGGCGATGACGGTCGCCATCCGCTCCTCCGACGTGCAGGGCGTCACGTCAGCAGGGCGAGGTAGGCGGCGTGGTCCTTGGGGCCATGCACGTAGCGGGCGAGGTAGTCCCGGAAGGCCTCGTCGTCCCGGGCGGCGACGGCGTACTCGCCGAGATGCGCGGCATCGACGGCGTAGAGCCCCCGGACGAACGTGGGGTGCGCGCCCCGGGGCAGCTCGACGACGGCAGTGACGTGGATGCCTTCCAGCACTACGCCCTCGCCGGCCCGACCGAGCTCGTCCCGCGTCACGATCCGCTCCGCCGACGCGATCACCACCCGCGAGGCCTGGGCGAGCAGCGCGTCGTCCTCCATGTGGTCGACCAGCAGGGTGCCGTCGGGCGTCGCCGCCAGGGCGTGGATGAGCGCGGCGTCGCACCGGATGGCGGGGACGATCATCACGCGCTGGGCGGGGTCGTAGGGGTTCGGGATCACCCTGAACTCGGGCCGGAGACGCTGGTAGTCCGAGCCCACGTGCCCCGGCACGACCATGAAGGGAACACCCTGGGCTCCCGCCTGGAGCCCGGCCAGGAGCCCGGGTCAGGTGTGGTCGAGACAGCGAAGGCGGCCGCTCTCCGCGTAGCGGCGGAAGTTCGGCGCCGGGCCGAACTCGTTGAAGACGATCTGCGCGAACTCCACCGACGCCGCGCACCCGGCGCCGATCAGGAGGTCGAGGCCGAAGCCGCCGGTGGAGGCGGCCACCAGATTCAGGTCACGGACGCCGCTGCGGACCACCTCGCGGATCAGCGCGGTGGGCGTGATCATGACCGGCCCGCCGCCGATGCCCAGCCGCATGCCGCTCTGCACGTAGCGCGGCACTTCCCCGAGGGTGATCCGCTTGTCCGTCACCGCAGCTTCATTGTGGCACGCTGGGCGGGCCGGTCAAGGCTCGGAGGCGGAGGCCCCCAGGACGTGGGAGGCGTGGTGGTGGATCATGCGCCAGCCGTCGGGTCCCTGCTCGAAGATGTTGGTGGCCAGCACCGACGTCACCGACACGCGACCGCGGACCTGGGAGAGGATGTTTTCCGTGCAGGTGACCCAGCCGAGGTCGCCGCGGGCCGCCACCTGCACGTCGCTGATGGTGAAGCGGATCTCGCCGGTGCTGCTGAAGATCGCCTCCCAGGAGGCGCGCACCGCGTCCCAGCCCGCCAGCAGCGGCCAGCCGGGGTGGACGCACTTGACGTGGTCGCCGTGCGCCCACACCTTGTCCATCTCGGCCAGATCGAGCGCCTCGAACGCCCGGTAGAACCGCGCGTTGGCCTCCTCGATGTCGACCGGCCCGCCGCTCATTCGCGCGGGCAGGAGACGACGATCGCATCGCCCTCGCGGCGCAGCGGCAGGCGGGCCAGCGCGTCGCCCCGGCAGGGGCCGTCCGTGCAGTGGCCGCTGTCGGGCTCGTAGACGGCGCCGTGGGTGGCGCAGACGAGCGACTGCCCGTCCTCGCTGAAGAACTCGTTGGGCCAGAGGTCGAGCGGCGTGCCCACGTGGGCGCAGCGGTTGACGTAGGCGTGGTAGCCGCCGCCGTGGTTGACGACGAAGCCCTCCACCGTCCGCCCGCCGCACCGGAGGCGGAACGTGGCGGTCCGGCCCGCCGGCAGGTCGGCGACGGCGCAGCGCCACTCGGAGGGGGCGGTCATGCGCCGCATGTTACCATTCATACTCATGCTCGCCATCGACGCGCGCGATGTCGCGAAGACGTTCCGCTCGGGTCTGCTGGGCCGGCGCCGGACGGCGGCGCTGCGGGGCGTGTCCCTGAGCGTGCCCCGCGGCGCGATCTTCGGCGTGCTCGGTCCCAACGGCGCCGGCAAGACCACGCTGCTCTCGATCTTCGCCACGCTGCTCACGCCCGACGGGGGGACCGTCACCATCCTCGGCCACGACGTGGTCCGCGAGGCGCCGGCGCTCCGCCGCCGTCTCAACCTGGCCAGCGGCAACGCCTCGTTCCTCTGGAACCTCCGGGTCGCCGAGATCCTGGCGTTCTACGGGCGGCTCTACGGCCTCTACGGCGCCGCGCTCAAGCGACGCATCGAGCAGCTCCTGGAAATCGGCGAGCTGGAGCCTTACCGTCGCGTCCCCTACAACGAGCTCTCCACTGGCCTCAAGCAGCGCCTGTCGCTGGCCAAGTCCCTCGTCAACGATCCGGAGCTGCTCTTCCTGGACGAGCCGACCCTCGGGCTCGATCCCGACGTGTCCGTCCGCATGCGCTCCCACATCGCGTCGCTGCGCCGCGAGCGCGGGATGACCATCGTGCTGACCACCCACTACATGCGGGAGGCGGAAGAGCTGTGCGACGAGATCGCCTTCATCAAGGCCGGCCTCATCCTCGCTCGCGGCACCTCGGGCGACCTGAAGCGCCAGATCCGCATCGGTGACGTGATCGCGCTACGGCTCGATCCGCCGCAGGTGCCCTGGCTGGCCGAGGCGCCCGGCGTCCTGCGCTGCGTGGAGGGCGACGGCCGCGTTCACTGTACCGTGGACGAGGCCGACAAGCGCCTGCCCGAGCTGCTCCGCGCCCTGCACAACGAGGGCGTGATCGTGCGTGACGTCCAGGTGAGGGAGCCCGATCTGGAGCAGGTCTTTGTCGAGCTGGCGCGCTGAGCTGGTGGCCGTCTGGGCCTTCGCGTTGCGCAATCTCCAGATGGCGTCCCGCAACGTCTTCCTGCTCTTCGAGCTGCTCTTCTGGCCGGTGGTCAACGTGATGTCGATCGGCCTCCTCACCCGGTTCCTGGGGCTCTCCGGCCCGGAGATCTCCTTCGTCCTCATCGGGACGATCGCGTTCAACACGCTGCAGGTCTGCCAGCTCGACGTCGCCTACGCCCTGCTCTACGACGCCTGGAGCAAGTCGATGAAGCACCAGTTCGTGGCGCCGATCGGCGTGCGGCATCTCACCGTGGGCGCCTGGATCGTCGGCATGCTGCGCGGGGTGTTCGTCTTCCTCCTGCAGGCCGCGCTGGCCCGGTGGGCCTTCGGCTTCGACCCGCTCGACGCCGGACCGTTGCCGCTGGCGGCGTTCCTGGCCGGGTGCTTTCTGACCGCGTGGGTCATCGGAGTCCTCGTCTGCGCGCTGGTCATGCTGGTCGGACTGCGGGCGGAGACCGCGGCCTGGGCCAGCATCAATCTCGTCCTGCTGCTGGCGGGGATCTACTATCCCATCTCCGTCTTGCCGGGCCCCGTGGCCGGCGTGGCGGCGGCGATTCCCCTGACCTATTTTCTGGATGCGTACCGGGCGCACTACGGGTTCGCCCCCGAGTTCAGTGCCCCGCTGGCGGTGGGCTTCCCGCTCGCCGCCGGCTATGTTCTAGTGTCCCACTGGGCGCTGGTGGCGGCCGTCCGCCGCGCGCGGCGCTCGGGGCTCCTCCTCAAACTATCGGAGTGACCATGGACACCAAGGCCTTTGCCCGTCTGAGCCCCACGACTTTCGCCGATGTGCTGACGCGCGACCACGTGATGGACCACGGCATCCGCCCCGCCTGGGCGCCGATCCCGCGCGTGGCCGGGCCGGCCTATCCCGTGCGCTGTGACCGGGGGGACAACCTGATGCTGCACGCCGCCATCCACCGCGCGCCCGCTGGCGCGATCGTCGTGGTCGAGGCCGGCGACCGCGACTACGCGGTCTCGGGGGGCAACGTGTGCGCGTGGGCTCAGAAGCGCGGGATCGCCGCGTTCGTCGTCGACGGCGTCATCCGCGACGTGGCCGAGGTGCGCGAGCGGGGGTTCCCGGTCTTCGCCCGCGGCGTCATCCCCATCCCCGGCGACAAGCGGCGCGCGGGCGTGCTCAACGGTCCCGTCAGTTGTGGGGGCGTCCGGGTGGCGCCGGGCGACATCGTCGTGGCCGACGAGGAGGGGATCGTGGTCGTCCCGCTGGGACGCGCCCAGGAGATCCTGAGCGCCGCCGAAGCCAAGGCGGCCAAGGACGCCGCCCAGTCCCTGGACGACTGGGCCCGCGCCCACCGCGAGCGCATCGAGCAGACGCTGCGCGAGCTGAACTTTCGCGACTGAGCCAGGCCCTGCGCCCGGGCGTCTCAGCGGTTGAGGAACTTCCTCACGCTGGCGGCTATGCCGGCCGGATCGAGGCCGTGCTTGGCGTAGAGCCCCTGGGGATCGCCGGACTCGCCGAAGCCCTGCACCCCCAGCCGCTTCAACGGCGTGGGCATGACCTCGCCGAGCAGTTCGGCGACGGCGCCGCCCAGACCGCCCGCCAGCGCGTGGTCCTCGACGGTGACGACGTGGCCGGTGCGGCCGGCCGAGCGTAACAACAGATCCTCGTCGAGCGGCTTGATCGACGCCGCGTCGATGACCTCCGCCGAGATTCCCTCGGCGGCCAGCAGCTTGGCGGCCTCCAGGCAGTTCCCGATCGGCCCGCCCGAGCCGATGAGGGTGACGTCGTGGCCCGCGCGCAGCAGGAGCCACTGGCCCAGCCGGAAGCGATAGTCGGGCGGACAGACCGGCTCCATGTTCTGGCGCGTGAGCCGCAGGTAGACCGGGCCCTCGTGCTCGACGGCGTAAGCCACGGCCTGCTTGGTCTCCAGCTCGTCCGCGGGCTGGACGATCGCGATGTTCGGCAGGGACCGGATGCAGGCCACGTCCTCGAGCCCCATCTGGCTGTAGCCGTCCTCGCCGATGGCGATCCCGGCGTGGGTGCCGACGAGCTTCACGTTGGCGTTGGTGTAGGCGACGGACATCCGGACCGTCTCGAACCGGCCCACCAGGAAGCAGGCGAACGAGCACACGAAGGGAATCTTCCCGGCCAGCGCCAGGCCGGCCCCGATGCCGATCATGTTCTGCTCGGCGATGCCTAGGTTGAAGGCGCGGTCGGGATGCTTCTTGGCGAAGGCCACGGTCATCGTGGACTTCGAGAGATCGGCGTCGAGGGTGACGATCCGCTCGTCGCGCGCTCCTAGCTCGAGGAGCGCCTCGCCGAACGCCGCGCGGGTGGCTTTCCCAGGCATCCAGGTCTCCTTACTTTCTCTCGAGCGCGCGCAGCTCGCTGACGAGCGCGCGGGCGGTGGAATCCTTGGCCAGATACTCCTCCCAGGCGGCCTCGGTGACGCCCAGGATCTCGCGGACGGCCGCGATCGCCTCGGCCGGCTTGGGCGCCTTGCCGTGCCACTCGGGCTGGTTTTCCATGAACGACACGGCCTTGCCCTTGACGGTGTGGGCCACGATGAAAGAGGGCTTGCCGCGGGTGGTTTCGGCCTGATCGAGGGCCTTGTCGATCTGATCGATCTGGTGGCCGTCGATCTCGACCACCGGCCAGCCGAACGCCTGCCACTTGGCCAGCACGGGCTCGAGGTCGCGGATCTTGGCGACGAAGTCGTCCAGCTGGATCTTGTTGTAGTCCAGGATCACGGTGAGATTGTCGAGGGGATGCCGGGGCTGGCCCAGCTGGGGGCCGGACATCGCCGCTTCCCAGACCTGACCCTCCTGGATCTCGCCGTCGCCGAGGATGCAGTACACGCGCGCCGGCGAGCCGGCCATCTTGAGGCCGAGCGCGATCCCCAGCGAGATCGAGAGCCCCTGGCCCAGCGAGCCCGTGGCGGCCTCGATGCCGGGCAGCACGGTACGGTCGGGGTGCCCCTGCAGCGGGCTGCCCAGCTTGCGGAGCGTGATCAGCCGGTCGTCGGCGAAATACCCGGCGCGGGCCATCGCCGCGTAGAGGGCGGGGACCGCGTGACCCTTGGACAGGATCAGCCGGTCCCGCTCGGGCCAGTGGGGGCGCTGGGGATCGTGCCGCATGCGGCCGAACATGAGCGTCACCACGAGGTCGATGACCGAGAGCGAGCCGCCCGGATGCCCCGAGCCCGCGTGGGCCAGCATCCGGATGATCTGCACGCGGCATTCGCGGGCGATCGCTTCGAGACGAGCCACGTCTGTCATCAGGAAAGCCCCTCCATGAAGCCGGCGATCTCTTCGACCCGGAGGCCGGCGACGGCGATCTCGGGGGCGTAGACGACCTCGTCGGCCGCCCACACGATGGTGCCCTTCACGTCCTTGGTGATGCCGACGACGGCGTTCAGGACTCTGAGGATGTTGTCGTTGATCCGCACCGTGTTGGGCCGGAGCGGCGCCGCCAGGCGGCCATCGCGGATGATATACGAATCGCCGACGACCGTGCAGGTGAAATCGCCCGCCCGGAGCCCGTTGATGGGATACGTGTACCAGATGCGACCGATGTAAAGCCCGTCCCTCACCGTCCGGATCAGCTCGTCCAGGGACGCCGGCGAGCTTCCCTCCACCAGCACGTTCGAGGCGGCGATCCCCGGCTGAGTGTAGAACTGGCGGCCACCGCCGGCCTCGAAGCGGAAGCCGTTGCGCGGCACCAGCGCGGCCTCCGCGGCCTTTCCGGTTGCACCGAGCTTGCCAGCGAGCGCGGGATCTTGGAGCAGCCGTTGTGATTCGTACCAGTTGCTGAGGCACCCGACGAGGATCCCGTCCTTGATGAGATCGGTGCGCCCGGTGGACAGGCCCTCACAGGTGATGCCTTTGGAGCCCATGAGCCCGGGCATGGCACCGTGATCGTAGATGGTGAGGAGCGGGGAGGCCACCCGTCGGCCGAGCTTGGCCAGGAAGGGCGTGCTGGAGGCGTAGAAGGCGCTGGCCGTGCACGCCGGCACGATGAGGTTGTTGAGCAGGTCGGCCACCGGCTGCTTGCCGAAGATGACCGTGTACTCGCCCGACGGCACCCGCCGGCCGCCGATGGCCTCGATGGCGCGCTGGGCGGCGTCGACGCCGGACTCGTCGGTGAAGTGGTCCAGGCGCACGCCGGTGGACCAGCCCGAGCCCTTGGCATCGCGGGCCTCCACCATCGCGGTGACGAACGCGGTGATCAGCGCCGATTCGTCCGTCTGCACCTGGGGCAGGTGGGTGGAGGCGATGGCGATGCGCTCCTGGACAACGGTGACGTCGCCGCCGAGGATGAGGCCGAGGGCCCGGAGCCCCTCGTCGCTCCCCGCCAGCTCGGCCAGGCGGGAGGACGCCAGGAAGGTCCGGAGCGCGCCCCCGACCACCTTCCAGCCGGCCTCCACCAGGCTCGCGTCGTCGAGGGCCATGAGCTTGGGGTCGTGATAATCGAAGAGGACGCGCGGCTCGCGGCGCGGGCGCGGTAGCGAGACGAACTCGGGATCGAGGACGGCGGCGGCCCGCGCCTTGCCCAGCGCCCGCTCGGCGCCGCCCGGCGTGAGGTCGCTGGGCTCGCTGCCGAAGCCGAGCCGGGGACCCTGGGGCCCATCGAACACCGCCTGGATGCCGATGCCGTGGGCCTGGGCGGACTTCGGCTCCTCCACGCCGTTGGAGGCGATGTGCGAGGTGTAGCAGAGCCGGGTGAGCAGGCTCGTATTGGCGGCGGCGAAGATTTCCACCTCGCGCACGCCGGGCTGGGCCTGCGCATACTCCAGCGCCGCTCGCGCCGCCTTGGCGAGATCGGCGGTCGCGATCATCGGCGCGCGCCCTCTACCGGGTAGCCGTGCGCGATCCAGCCGGGCAGGCCCTCGTCGAGCACGCGATGGTTGCGCCACCCGCGCGCGTACAGGATGTTGCTGGCCCCCCGGGACAGCGCGTGCGGGCACGCTCAGTAGAAGACCACGAGGCCCGTCCGGGGGATCTCGCCGATCCTGTCGGCGACGCTGGGGAGCGGCATCGAGCGCGCGCCTTTGATGTGCAGCTCGTCGAACTCGCCCCGCGCGCGCACGTCGATCACGTCCGCCGGCAGACCGCGATCGAGCGCCCCCTGCAGCTCGTCCACCGTGACGAAGGCGACCGGATACTCGGGCGGCGCCGCCGGCGCCGCGGCCCCCAGGAGCAGTGCCGCCACCAGCAGGGGGATCAGCGCCCGGCCCACGGCTTCAGCCCCCCACCACCCGGGCCCGACTGCGCATCGTGGGGCCCCCGTTGCCGAGCTTCTTCGTCTGCATGGGCTGGCCCTTGCCGCAGTTGGGGATCGGGTACAGCAGGAAGTCCGAGCCGACGGCGTCCACGTTCATCAGGTAGTCGCGGCTGTCGGCGGCGATGCCGCCGTCGCGGTAGAGACGGCCCAGCTCGCCGTTCCGGATCTCGTGGACGCGTCGCGCGGAGATCCGGAAGTTCTCGCGGCTCTCGGCGATCGACGGGATGCGATGGCCGGCCACATAGTAGCCATGGTCGACCTCCTTCAGGATGTCGCGTGGGTCGCGGTCGCCACCGGCGAAGACGGTGTTGGACATCCGGATCAGCGGCACCAACGCGGCGTCGGTGGCCTTGTAGTGCCCGTTGGGCGCCCCGCCAAAGATCGCGGCGGTCTGGCGGCTATTCATGAAGCCCGTGAAGATCCCGCGGTCGATGTGGACGACCCGCCGCGCCGGGGCCCCTTCGTGGTCGTAGCGGTAATGGCCGTAGCCGGGCAGGGACGGGTCCGAGTACGCGGTGACGAGTGGAGAGGCGATCTGCTTGCCGAGCTGGTGCTCGCCGAGACCGCGCAGGAGCCAGGAGCGGCCGGCGTAGGCGGTCTCCATCTTGAGCGCGCGGTCGAGCTCGACGGGGTGGCCGACGATCTCGTGGGCGACCAGCGTGTTGTAGTGCGGGTCCGTGACCACGACCACCTCGCGGTCAGCGGTGGGCAGGACCGGCGCCTCGGCCAGGGCCACCCCCTCCCGGCCGAGCTCCAGGGCGAAGTCGCGGAACGTCGGGAAACGGATGAGCGACTCGCCCACGCCCTCTGACAGAATTTCCCAGCCCCGCTGGTGGCCGAGCACGTCGTAGAGGTCCTGGCTGGTGACCCCGGCGACGGCCACGATGGAGCACGCCCCCTGGGTCAGGGCGAAGGCCTGGTCGATCAGCGCGCCTTCCGTCGAGGCGAAGAGCTCGCGCGACATCTGGGTGAGCGTCGAGATCGAGTTGTATTTGAGGCGGGGGTCGACGGCGGCGACCTGGCGGGAGACGTCGGTGGCGTAGGCGACCATCTCGGCCAGGCGCATGGAGCGCGGGTCCACCGCGTAGACGGCGGGGACGGTATCCTCGCGCACCTCGATGGGGTGCAGGCGCGTGTCGGCCAGCGCCGCGCCCAGGGCGCCGAACTTCTCCCGCGCGTCCGCCTTCATCTCGGCGTTCACGCTGGCCCGCCGGTACGCGCGCTCGAGCGCCTCGCGGATCACGCGCTCGATGTGGGGGACGTCGGCGGCGCCGAGCGTGAGGCCCACGTAGCCGGGCGCGATGGTGCGGTGGCCGGCCAGGACACGCACGCCCAGCGTGAAGACGTAGTCGTCGCCCGAGAACTTGCTGGCGCCGTTCTCGGCGGCGGCGGCCTTCACCTCGGTGACTTCCACTCTCAGATCGGCGTAGGCGAGGTGGGCCAAGGCGCGCGCGGTGTCGCGCAGGAGATCGCGGACGGTGTCCTTGAGGGCGTCGATCAGCTCGACGGTGAGCGCTCCGGCCATCAATCCGTCCACCCGAACGGCTCGATCAGGACCGTGTCACCCGCCGCCACGTCGCCGCGCTCCTCCTCGAGGACGATGAGGCAGTTGCCGGCGACCATCGAGCTCAGGATCCCCGAGCCCTGGGGCCCGGTGGTGCGCACCTCCCAGCACCCCTGGTCGAGGCGGAGGATGCCGCGCTTGAATTCGCGGCGGCCCACCTTCTTCCGCATCGGCTCCGCCGCGCGCGCCGGCCAGGTCTCGGGAAAGACCCGCCGCCGCCCCGCCAGCGTGAAGATCGCCGGCCGGACGAAGAGCAGGAAGGTGAGCATGGAGGCGACGGGATTGCCGGGGAGGCCGAAGAAGTGCGCGCGCCCGATGCGGCCCACCGCCAGCGGCCGTCCCGGCTGCATGGCCACCTGCCAGAAGTCGATGCCGCCGACCTCGCCCAGCACCTCCTTCACGAGATCGTAGGCGCCGACGGACACGCCGCCGGAGGTGATGACGAGGTCCGCGACCTCCGCCGCCTCCAGCAGCCGCGCGCGGAGGCGATCGCGCTGGTCGGGCACGATCCCGAGGTCGGTCACCACGCCGCCACACTGCTCGCTCAGCCCGCGCAGCGTGAAGCGGTTCGCGTCATAGATCTGCCCGGGCTTGCGGATTGCGCCGGGCTCGGCCACCTCGTCGCCGGTGGAGAGCAGCGCGACGCGCGGCGGTTGACTCACCAGCACCTGACGCTGGCCGAGCGAGGCCAGGAGCCCCAGCTCTTGCGGACGCAGGACGGCGCCCGCCTCGATCACGACCGTGCCGCTGGCCACGTCCTCGCCGCGCCGGCGGACGTTGGCGCCCCTGGCGATCGGCGGCACGCGGATGCGATCGCCCACGCGCTCGACGCTCTCCTGGGGATAGACCGTGTCCGGGCCCGCCGGCATCGGGGCGCCCGTCATGATGCGGATGGCCTGCCCGGGCGGGATCACGCCGTCGAAGACGGAACCGGCGGGGAGATCGCCGACCACGATCAGCTCGCGGCTGTCTCGAGCCGGGATGTCGGCGCTCGACACCGCGTAGCCATCGACGGCGGAGTTGTCCGTCGGCGGCACGTCGAAGGACGCACGGGCGGCTTCCCAGAGCACACGATCGCGCGCATCGGCGAGGGGAACGAGCTCCGGCGAGGTGCGCTGCGTGACCTGTGCGAGGATGCGATTTTGACCATCCCGCACCGAAATCATGGCGATATTATACACGCCGTGAACGAGCGCGCTTGGAGCGAACCCCGCCCGGCCGGCTTCTGGATCCGCGTCGTCGCGCTGCTGATCGACTCCATCGTGTTCTTCCTCGTGCTGGCCTCGCTCCGCTTCGTGGCCGGACGTCTGGGGGGACGCCAGACGGAAGAGGCCATCGCCGTCCAGGTCGTCGCGGTGGCGTTCGCGTGGCTCTTCACCGTCCTCTACACGACCGTGCTCCACGCCCTCGGCGGGCAGACGGTGGGCAAGATGGCGGTCGGCATCCGCGTCGTCGCCATCGACGGTGAGTTGCTGCCGGTGGGTGGGGCGTTTCTCCGGTACCTCGCCTACTTCGTCTCTTCGCTGCCGCTGGGGCTCGGCTTCGTCATGGCGGGGCTGCGCCGTGACAAGCGGGCGCTGCACGACCTGATCGCCGGCAGCCGCGTGGAGCGGCTGCCCGCGCGCGCTCTCCGCCGCGCGCCGACGCCCGCCGGCCAATCGACGCCCTCCGGCGTCCTGTGATCCCGACGCTGCCCTGGCGCGCGCGCAATCGCCTGGCCGAGACGATCTTGCAGTCCCTGCACGACGCCGAGGCCCGCCATGGGCTCGAGCGGCTGGCGCGCGGCGGCGCCGCCGAGTCCGACTGGCTCGGCCCCGACGAGCGCGGTCAGGCCAGGCTGCTGCGGCTCCGGGCCCAGCGGGCGAGCGAAGCGGTGCGCGCGTTGCCGCTGGGGCCGGCCGGATCCCGCCTCGACGACGCGCTGGCGGCGGCGGCCACCCTCTTCGACGCCGGGCTCGGCTTCGAGGTCCACGAGCTGCTCGAGCCCCACTGGACTCGGGCGACGGGCGACGACCGCGAGGCCCTTCAAGGGTTGATCCAGATCGCCGTCGGCTATCAGCATCTCGCCAACGGCAACGCCAGCGGCGCCCGCGCGCTGCTCGCGGAAGGGGGAGCGCGCCTGGAGGGGCGCCGCCTGGGCGGGCTCCAGCTCGCATCGTTCGCGCGGGCCGTCCGGGAATCGATCGAGGGCCTGCCGACCCTGGATCCGGCCGCCATCCCGCGCTTCCCGCGCGGGCGCGGTCGCGCGCGGTGAGCTCCACGGTGCGCCTCATCACGGAAGACGCGGTCGCGCGTCTCTTGCCCATGGCGCTCGCACCGGTCGATTCCGGCGAGCAGGCGCGGATCGAGTGCGGCGATCTCGAGCGGGGGATCGGGCGAGACATCGAGCCCGGGAGGGAGTGATGCCGCGCCTCCGCGCCAACAACGTCCACCTCAACTACGTCGAGGCGGGCCAGGGGGAGCCGCCGCTGGTCCTGCTCCACGGCGTCGGCGGTTCCCACGAGATGTGGCAGCCCGTGCTCCCGGCGCTCTCCGCCTCGCGGCGCGTGCTGGCGGGGGATCATCGTGGTCATGGCGGCTCGGACAAGCCGGGGGGCCCCTACACGGTCCGTCTGCTCGCGGATGACTGGCGGGCGGCCCTGGGTGCGCTCGGGGTTCAGCGCGCGGACCTCCTCGGCCTCTCCCTCGGCGGCGCCGTGGCGATGCGCCTGGCCGCCGATCATCCCGAGCGGGTCCGGAAGCTGGTGCTGGTCGACACCTGGGGGTTTCCGCACCCCGACTTCGTCGGGATGATGCGCGAGCGGCTGGCGTTGCTGGAACGCGGCGACCTGCGCGCGTATGCCGACGCGGCGATTCCCCAGGTCTATTCCGACGGTTATGTCCGCGAGCACCCTGAGGCGATCGAGGCGTACCGGGCACGGGTCGCTCGCGCGGAGGTGGCCTCCCTCCGGTCCGCCGTGGGAGCCTGCGTCGCCCACGACATGCGCGGCGATCTCGCCAGAGTGGCGGCACCCACCCTGGTGCTGGTGGGGCGCCAGGACCGGTTGACCCCGCCGTACCACTCGGAGTACCTGGCGAGGGCCATTGCCGGGGCGAGGCTGGCGGTCGTCGACGGCTGCGCCCATTTTCCGCACCTGGAGGCGCCCGAGACCTTTCTGGGGGCGGTGGGCGAGTTTCTACAAAAGGGATAGTGCAACCTACCTTGACAGGCGTTCCCTCCTGTAACTACTCTTGACCCACGGGAGTCGGGGGAGGCTCGGCACGTTCCATAGGGCGCCGCTTTCATTGAGGGCAGGAGGTTCGCGCGATGCCCGCAAAGCTTTTCGTCGGTAATCTCTCGTTCCAGGCCACGGAGGAGGATCTGCGCGAGCTGTTCGCTCAGGCCGGCACCGTTGAAACGGTCCGCATCATCACGGACCAGTTCACCGGTAGGCCGCGCGGGTTCGGGTTCGTGGAGATGGCCACCAAGGAGGAGGCGACCAAGGCGATCGAGATGCTCAACGGTCGGCTGTTCCGAGACCGCAATCTCGTCGTCGACGAGGCGCGCCCTCAACCCCAGCGCGGTCCGGGGGGCGGGGGTGGTGATCGTGGTGGGCGCGGCTCACGGCCGGGCGGCGGCGGAGGCGGCTGGCGCCGCTGATTCGCTGAGCGGCAACCCCGGGGCGGGACCCCTCCCCGGGGTTTTATCGTGGCCGTCGGGCTCAACACATGACGGTGTGATCGCGCCCACCATTTTAAATGGAGAGCGAGCGCTCCCCGGTGTGGATCAGAAGAGCGTGAGCTGGGGCGATGCGTCGGCGTCGTCGGCGGGGGGACGGAGGCCGTCGTGCTCGACGAATGGCCGAAACCGCTCCCAGATCTCCACGACCTTCGCCTGGTAGTACTCGACGTTTTCGTCGCGACGGGCAGGATCCCACGCCGCCAGGAGCCTGGCGCACTCGTTCACCGCCACCCCGGCGCCGCGCCCCGCCACGTAGTAGGAAACCTGGTCGCCGGGTTGCCAGGCGCGGCCGGCCGCCGTGGCCAGCTCATAGGCGGCCGAGGGATTCCGGGCTCCCGCGCGGACCCGCTCACGGTACGCCTCCAGCGTCTCCCCGAGCGTCTCGGTGCGGGCGAAGGCGCGCGGGGGCACCCGGCGCGCGGCGAAATCCTGCATCCAGCGGTCGACGACGGCCTTGACCTCCGCCGCGCGACCGATCAGCAGCAGGCGCACGACCTCCTCGATGAGATGCCGCTGGAAGGGCTCGAGCCCGCGGGACCGGAAGGCTGAGCCCTTCAGGTTGACGCGCCCCTGCGCGTCGAGCAGCGCGTAGGTCTTGAGCTTGTAACTGAACATCGCCGCGTAGCGCCCGTCCAGCTCGAGGTGGATTCCGGGTCCGAGCGCGCCGGCGATCTTCTCGAGCAGCGGCTCGTCGTCGGCCGGCGCGTGGCCCGACGGCGGCGTGAAGTAGACGCCGTCCGTGTCGGCCTCGAGGACCGTGGCTCCCAGGGCGGCGAGCCGCTCGATGATCGCGCTGACGGTGGCACGGCCCTCCGCCGTGACGCGATTGGCCGCCTCGAAGTCGTTGAAGTGCCCTCCGGCGAAGGCCAGGTAGCCGTAGAAGGCGTTGATCAGGATCTTGAACGACTGCTGCAGGGCCAGCAAATGCCCGCGCTCGCCAGGGTCGGCGGAGCCCGCGGCCAGGCGCTTGGCCCTCACGCGGAACTCGGTGAGGTAACGCAAGAGATCGGGAAAGATTCCCAGCTCGTCGGACTGGGGGGCGATGCCGCCGGCCAGCATCAGCGAGGGATAGAGGGAGGTGACGTCGACGTGGAGCACGGGGCGGGCGACCCCCTGGTGGAAGATCGCGACGAGGCCGCCGCCGACGGCGCCGCCGGGGCGCGGCAGGGGCACGGCGTGGCCGCGGTGCAGGTACTCGCGCAGCAGCAGGGCGTCGATCTTGGCCGCCGCCCCGCGCAGCACGGTCGACTGGTAGTCGAAGGGCACCACCTGGGCCTGGGCGAAGTACGGCGGCGAGAGGATCGCCGACACGGCAAGCGTCTCGACGACGTCGTCGAGCGCATAGGCCATCAAGCGATCGGGGGCCTCCCGGAATTCCCGGGAAATGGTGGCGGGATCGACGTAGGTGCGATCTTCGGCGGCAACGCCGAGATGGCGCGCGATCTCCTTGAGCCCGAACGAGGGCAGGTCCCGGGCGCCGACGTCGTGGAGCTGGGCGAGGATCCAGGTGTCGATGATGTGGCGACCCGCCACCTCGTAGCGGCGGTAGCCGATGGTCCGCTCGGCGATCTGCAGGCGCGAGGGCCGTCCCCCCAGGGCGCTGCCGTCGCGCCCCCAGGCCAGGACCACCCCGTGTCGCTGGGCCCGGGCCTCCAGGTACTTGAGGTCGAAGCGGAAGATGTTGTGGCCCTCGATCACGTCGGGGTCCCGCTCCCGGACGAGGCGGACGCATTCCTGGAGGAGCTCGCGCTCGTCCAGCCGATCGCCACGGATCACGTGGCGGAAGCCGGTCGAGTCGGCGAGCGCGATGGCCACGATGCGGTCGCCCGGCCGCGCCGCGTTGGGGAACTCGAAGCCCTCCGAGGTGAGCACTTCGATGTCGAGCGCCACCCGGCGGAGGTCGGCGAAGGTGAGTCCGCCGAACGACGTGCGTCCGGTCAGCAGCAGGTACTGGTGGACGGGATCAGGGAAGAACCGGTAGGGCGCGCCGGGCGCGAAGGCGAGCTGGCCGGAGCGCTCGCGGCAGCGGTCACGCGCGGCCAGCGCCCCGCCCCAGGAACGGTAGCGGGCGATCCAGCGCAGAGCCCCGGAGCCGGCCAGCTCGTTCAGGGCGACCAAGCCCGGGCCCTCACGGAGCAGCTCCGCGTCCGCGGCCAGGAGGAACGGGGAAAACGACGCGGTCTCCACCGTGACGCCGCCCGCCGCCCGTCGATGCAGCCGGATGGCGTCGCCGGTCGCGGCGAGCCCGAGTGCCAGGACGCCGGGCGTGGCGTCGCGTCCGAAGAGGAGCGGCGTCCGCTCGAGGGTCAGCAGCGCGCGGCTTCCTCGACTGCGGCGCGATACTGTGCGAGGTCGGCCAGGCCCACCAGCGCCTGTCCGGTCGCCGGGAAGATCACGCCGGGAATCGCCCGGACGCCCTCCTCCATCGCCGCCTGGTAATCCTTGATCACCTCGTCGCGCCCGATGCCCGCGCGGTAATCGGCGACGAACCGCTCGGTGTCGATACCGGCCTCGGCGACGATCGTCACGACCTCGCCGGGATCCGCGATGTTCCGGCTCCGCGTGAAGAACGCCTCGTAGAGGCGCAGGTGGATGCGCCCGAAGGCCTCCGGGCCTTGCCGGGCGATGCACTTGGCGGCCTCCAGGGCGGGAAGGCTCCAGTGGGGATAGTGGCCCGCGTGTGGCCAAGCGTTGAAGACGATCCCGTCGCCGGCCGACATCTGCGCGCAGCGCCGCCAGGCCTCCTCCCGATAGGTGCCCTGGAAGGTGACCGAGGGGTCAGGCGCGGGACGGAGCGGGAACGCGCGGTGCTCGAGCGTGAATCGACCGCCGAACTCCTCGACCAGGCGCTGGAGGCGGACCGCCGCCGGGTAGCACCACGGTCAGAGATAGTCGGAGTAGGTGATCGCGCGGACGGGGTCCGTCATCGACTCGGATTCTACCCGGGCGCCGATGTATGCTCAAAGCCATGCTCCGCCCCCTGATGGCGGCGCTCGGGGCCTGCGTGCTCAGCGCCGGCTGCGCCGCCTCGCTGGTGCAGTTCCCCAACGCCACGCCGGGCGCGCTGCGCCCGGTCCCCGGTTGGCTCTCGCTGCCGCGGGGTCGCGGACCTTTCCCCGCCGTCGTCCTGCTCCACGGCTGCCACGGCGTGTCGGCGTCGACGCACGACTGGGCGCTGTGGTTCCGGGATCGGGGATACGTCGCGCTGGTGGTGGACAGCTGGGCGGCGCGCGGGATGTCGGAGGGCTGCTCGCCGGAGTCGCCGGACCTGCCCAACACCGAACGCTTCGACGACGCCGTCGGCGCGCTGCGGTTCCTGCACGGGCTGCCGTCCGTCGATCGGAACGGCGTGGGCGTCATCGGCTGGTCCAACGGCGGCGTCTTCGCCATGGCGCTCGTGAACGGCCCCACTCACGAGCGCGCCATGAGGCGGGGCGTCACCCTGCCCGCGCCCGGCTTCCGGGCCGCCGTGGCGGTGTATCCGGGGGGCTGCCCGTCACTGGTGAAGGAGCTGGCGGTCCGCCCGCTGCTCGTTCTGCTAGGCGACGCCGACGACTGGACGATTCCGGGGCCCTGCCTGGCGATGGCGGAGGCTATGCGCGCGCGGGGCGCCGACGTCGCGATCGTACTCTATCCCGGCGCGGTTCACTACTTCGACGTGGAGGGCCAGCCGCGGATGTTTCTCCCCGACGTGGCCAACGACAACAAGCCGAGCGGGTGCTGCGGGGCGACCGTCGGCTATGACCGCCGGGCCGCAGCCGACGCCCGCCGGCGGGTCGCCGAATTCTTCCATCATCATCTCGGAGGGCGCTGAGCCCTTCCCGGAGAGGAGCAGGCTCATGGACCTCGGACTCAAGGGCAAGGCGGCGCTGGTGACGGCGGCGAGCAAGGGGATGGGCAAGGCCTGCGCCCTCGGCCTGGCGGCGGAAGGCGCGCGAGTCATGATGTGCGCGCGCGGCGACCAAGATCTGAAGACGGCGGCCGACGAGGTCCGCGCCAAGACCGGCGCCGAGGTCCTGGCCATGCGCGCCGACGTGACCAAGGCGGCCGACGTCACGGCGCTAGTGGCGCGCACGACGGAGGCCTTCGGGGCCGTCGACATCCTGGTGGCCAACTGCGGGGGTCCGCCCCGGGGCGGCCTCGCCGACATGACCGACGAGCAGTGGTTTGGAGCCTTCGAGGTGTCGCTCCTGTCGGTCGTACGGCTGATCCGCGAGGTCGTGCCCTCGATGCGGCAGCGGAAGTGGGGCCGCATCCTCACGATCCAGTCGGTGTCGGTCAAGCAGCCGGTGGAGGGGTTGCTGCTGTCCAACGCGGTCCGGCCCGGCGTGGCCGGACTGGTCAAGACGCTGTCGGCCGATCTGGGAAAGGACAACATCCTGATCAACACCGTATGCCCGGGCCGCATCATGACCGATCGCTTCCTGGGCGGCGCCAAGCAGGCCGGCCTCCCCACGGAGGAATACGTCAAGAAGAGCAGTGCCGAGATCCCGCTGCGCCGGATCGGCAGCCCGGAGGAGTTCGCCAACGTGGTCGTCTTCCTGGCCTCGGAGCGGGCCTCCTACATCACCGGCGTCACGATCCAGGTCGACGGCGGGCTCGTGCGCGGCATCCTCTGACACCGGTGCTCGGCGGGCTTCGCGGCGCGGTCTATCGGTTCTACACCAACGACGGCTTCTTCCTGGCCGCCGGGCTCGCGTTCTTCTTTCTGGTCTGCATGATCCCGGTCACGCTCCTGGGCGTCTCCGCGGTCGGCTTCGTCCTCTCGACGGAGGATGCCGCCCGGGAGGTGGTCGGGCAGCTCGCGCGCAACTTCCCGGTCTACGAGCGCGAGCTCACGCGCGTACTGCTGCGCATCGTCCAGACCCGCACGGCCTCGGGCCTGGTGGGGACCGGAATCCTGGTGCTCTTCTCGACGTCGCTCTTCGGGGCCGCCCGCCTGGTGATGCACCGGATGCTGGGGCTTCGCGGCTCCCACAACGCCCTCCGCAACTTCTTCGTCGACGCCGGCATGGTGCTGCTGCTGGCCGGGCTCCTCTTCGGGGCCACGGTCGCGACGTGGATGGCGCAGTGGTTTCAAACCTTCGTCCTGGAGCCGATTCAGACGCCGAGCCAGTGGATTCACGCCGTCGCGATCGTCGTCAGCGTCGGCTTTTCGGCCCTGATGTTCTACCTGGGGTACCGGTTCGTCCCCTACCGGCGGGTGCGGGTGGGAGCGGCGCTCGCCGGGGCCGTGCTGACGAGCCTGCTGTGGGAGGTGGCCAAGCAGCTCTTCCGCCTCTACATCCGCGAGGTCGGGCTCTACGACCAGATCTACGGGCCGCTGGGCGTGCTGGGCGCGCTTGTGATGTTCGTGTACTACTCGGCGGTCGTGTTCGTCTTCGGCGCCGCCTACGTCGCCGCGCTGGACGCCCGGAGACACTAGGCGCGCGTCGGAGGAACCACCGTTCGAGCGCGGGCTTCGCCCGCGCAACCATTGGGGTGGTTCGGGAGGGGGCCGTAACGTCTGCCCCCTCCGACTCAGCGAGGCGGCCGGAGCGGCGCCGTTCGTGCTATCGTCTGCTCCGCTTTTCACTCGGCAGCGCGGGGGGCTCGCATGATCCTCAGGGACAAGGTGGCGGTGGTGACCGGCGCCGGACGTGGCATCGGCCGCGAGATCGCGCTGCTGATGGCCCGGCTGGGCGCGCTGGTCGTGGTCAACGACATCGGCGGCACGGAGTCGGGGCAGGGGGGATCGCCGATGCCGGCCGATGAGGTGGTCGGGGAGATCAAAGGGGCCGGCGGGCGGGCGGTCGCCAACTACGACTCGGTGGCCACGATGGCCGGCGGCCAGCGGATCGTCGAGACCGCGGTCGACGCCTTCGGCCGCGTCGACATCGTCGTCAACAACGCGGGCATCCTGCGCGATCGCATGGTCTTCAACATGACCGAGGAGGAGTGGGACGGCGTCATCGACACGCACCTGAAGGGGGCGTTCGCCGTCACCCGGGCCGCCACGCCCCGCATGCGGGAGCAGCGCTCCGGTCGCATCATCAACATGACCTCGACCTCCGGCCTCGTCGGCAACGTGGGCCAGGCCAACTACGCCGCGGCCAAGCTGGGCATCGTCGGCCTGACCAAGGTCACGGCGCTGGACATGGCGCGCTACAACGTCACCGCGAACTGCATCTCGCCATTCGCGTGGACGCGCATGATCGGCACCATCCCCACCGAGACCGAGGTCCAGAAGGCGCGCGTGGAGAAGATCAAGAAGCTCTCGCCCGCCCACATCGCGCCCGTGGCCGTCTTTCTCGCCTCCGATCACGCCAAGGAGATCACCGGCCAGGTCTTCGGTGTGCGAGGCAAGGAGATCATGCTGTTCGGCCACATGCGGCCGATCATGCGCATCCACCACGCCGAGGGCTGGACGGTCGAGCGCCTGGCCGACATGTTCCCGGGCACGCTCCAGCACCACCTCGTGCCGCTCGAGACCTCCGGGCAGTACTTCAACTACGATCCGCTCGTCTAGTCGTCGGAGGGGGCGACTTCACAGGCGCGCCCACAGGGCGCGACGGCCCCCTCCGAGCCT
This sequence comes from Candidatus Methylomirabilota bacterium, assembly GCA_036001065.1. Lineage (NCBI taxonomy): Bacteria > Methylomirabilota (SeqCode) > Candidatus Methylomirabilota bacterium. The sequence continues at coordinate 14,004 of DASYUQ010000115.1, read as the reverse complement.
CCCCCAGAACTGATTGCGCCGGCGAAGCCGGCGCTCGAACCACGGCTCCTCCGACACGCACCTAGGCGCCGGGAGACCGGCGCCCCCGCCGGTCTCCCCCCCCGCGTCTATCTCCGGGATTCTCAAGCCGGAACCCGTGTGGGGGTTTCGCATCTGTAGCTTTTGCACCAGGCCCTGTGAAATCCTCTTCCACTCTTCGCGCACCTCGTGTAAGAATTTTGGAGCGGGCTAGGAAAGGGTTTTCCTACGCGAATCAGATTTCTCACTTTCATCGCGCTGGTCGTCGTCTCCGGCTGCGGGAGCGGACGCGTGGTCGTGCCCGTCACGATCGAGCCTACGTCGCTCGCGGTGCCGGAGGACGTGCGACTGCTGACGACCCATGCCAGCGCGGTCCGCGGCATCGCCGCCATCCTCGTCCGCGACCTCGGATTGCCCGTGCCCGAGGAAGTCACCGTGTTCGTGTACGGCTCCCGCCGGGTCTTCGAGCGGGGCCTGGTCCAGGACGCGAACGTCTCCCCGGCCCGGGCGGCCGAGCTGAGCGACTTCGCGATCGGTGTCGGCAAGCGCCGCCAGCTCCTCCTCAACGATGAGGGCGCGGAGGGCCACGGGCGCGAGTGGCTGCGGCTGATCGCCCACGAGCTCACCCACGTCTGCCAGATCGAGCTGCAGCAAGGGGAGGGGCGCGCCGACCAGTGGCTTGCCGAGGGCATGGCGGAGTGGGTCGCCTTCACGGTGCTGGAGCGGCTGGGGCTCGACGCGCTGCCCAAGCGCCGGGTCGTGGCGCGCCGCGGCATCCGCAACCACGCGGCGCTGGCGGTGGCCCGGCTCGACCTCGAGACGCTCGGCTCGCCGCGGGGGTTCACGCTACGGCACCGGCGGGAGGGGTCGCTGCCCACGTACCAGCTCGCCTTCCTGATGGCGGACTACCTGATCCAGCGCGACGGGCTCGAGCGCGTGGTGTCCTATTTCCGCGCCTTCGGCCAGCGCCAGGACCGCCGGGAGAACTTCGTCCGCACCTTCGGTCAGACGCACGAGGAGTTCGAGCGCGAGATCCTCACCCACTTGAAGTCCGTTGTTCCGTGAGCGCCGCCTCCGCGCGCTGACCGCGTTCGTCGGCCTGCTCCTCCTCTTCCTGTGCGTCCCGGCGCCGGCCGCCGAGCGTCTGCTGCTCGCCGTCGGCGACGTGACGCCGACGACGGTGGTCGTGTGGGTGCGGGGCGTCGCCGAGGGGGAGATCGTCGTCGACTACGGTCCGGCCGACGCGGGGCCCGCCCAGAGCGCCAGCCTGCGGGTTACGCGCCGCAGTGATCTCACCGGGAAGGTGCGACTGGCCGGACTGCGCCCGGCGACGCGCTACGCTTATCGGGCGCGGAGCGCCGGGGGCGCCGCCGCCGGCGAGTTCGTCACGGCGCCGGCGCCGGACGATCCGGTGCGGGTGACGTTCGTGTGGGGCGGCGACCTGGGCGGCGGACGGTTCTGCCGCCCGGTCGACACCGGGTACCGGGTCTTCTCGGCAATGGCGGGCGCGCGCCCCGACTTCTTCCTGTTCGTCGGCGACACGGCCTACGCCGATCACCGCTGCAGCGGGCCCGGCGTGGCGCCCGGCGGCGATTTCGTCGCCCGGACGCTGGACCAGTTCCGCCGCAAACACCGGTACAACCGCGAGGACCCGGCCCTGAGCGCGTTCCTCGGCCAGACGTCCGTGCACGCGATCTGGGACGACCACGAGGTGCGCAACAACTTCGCGGGCCCGACCGAGCCCCTGATGCCGCGGGGTCGCCAGGCGTTCGTCGAGTACTGGCCCGTCGTTCCCCCCGCCGACGAGCCCACCCGCCTCTACCGCCAGTTCCGCTGGGGTCGCCTGCTGGAGGTCTTCATCCTCGACACCCGCCAGTACCGGAGCGACAACAGCGAGCCCGACGGTCCGGCCAAGACGATGCTGGGGTCCCGGCAGCGGCGCTGGCTGATCGACGGGGTGACCGCCTCGACGGCCACCTGGAAGGTCGTCGTCTCCAGCGTGCCACTGTCCGTGCCCACCGGGCGGGACTCTCGGGACGCCTGGTCGAACGCCACCGTCTGGGGCATTCCGGAGGAGAACGGGACGGGCTTCGCCGTGGAGCGGGACGCGATCTTGAACGCGTTCCGCCAGCGCGGGGTGAAGAACCTCGTCTTCCTCGCCGCGGACGTGCATCACGGGGAGCTGATCCGGCACCACCCGACGCCGGAGTTCTCGTTTCACGAGTTCATCGCCGGCCCGCTGTCGGCGACGCCGGGCCGGCCGCGGCCGCTGGACGCCGCGCTCAACCCGCGCTCGCTCTTCGCCCGGGGGGGCGTGAACAACTTCGGCGCGGTGACGATCGAAGCGCCGCACCTCACGGTGCGCTTGATCGACGAGGACGGCGCCGTGCTCTTCACCCACACGATCGGTCCGGAGTAGCGCCTGCGCCTCTACGGTCTGCTCTCCTCGGCGTTCGTCCTCGAGGCCTCCTCCGAATAGGAATCTCGGAAGGGGGGCGAAGCCCCCCTCCGAGGGACCTAGTCGCCGCGCCTCCGCAGCCCCCAGCCCACCGACCAGGCGATGAACCCCAGCGCGCTCACGAGCACTCCGGCCGCCTCCGGGGCGCCGGCGGCGTAGACGAGCTCAACGGGGCCGACCCCGGCGTCCAGCCGCGCTTCCAGGTCTCCGATGCTCCCGCGACGCGTCGCCAGCGGGGCCCCGCCGCGCTCGGCGCGCCAGAGGGGGTAGTAGGTGACGCGCGTCGAGACCCACTCGCCGGGCTGGCCGGAGAGGGTGATGGTCCAGCGGTCGGGCGCCATCCGGATCGGAAGCGTGGTGGGCGCTCGGCGCTCGTAGACCAGGAACGGTCCCAGCGGCGGGCGTCTGGCGAGCGCCGGGTTGTCGTCCAGGAATCGGAGACTCCCGGCGTCTTCGTCGAGCGCGACGACGGCGGCGATCCCGAGGCGTTCGGCGAAGAAGTCGAACGTCGCCGCGTCGAGGCCGTCGAGCGGCCGGCCGAACAGCCGGTGGCCGTCGAGCCGCTCGGCCAGCGTCGTGATCGCCCCGGGGCCGGCCTCGCCGCGGTACACCAGCGCGGCGACAGGGGAGGGATGGGTGAAGGTCCCGTGGACGATGGCGCGCCCGGCGCGGAGCGGCGTGAGCGCGGTGACGTGGGTGTGAGGCCGCCACCACTCGCCGCCGTAGGCGAGCGGCACGCCCGACCGGACGAAGAGCACGCGCCCGGGGGGGGCGCCGCGCAGCGCCGCCCACAGCGCGCCTAGACGCATCCCGCGCTCGACCGCCGCGTACGAAGGCCACTGGGAGGCGCGCGGCCAGAGCGTGAGCGTTCCGCCGGGGAGCGACAGCGCGATGGCGACGGCGGTGGCGGCGAGCGCCAGCGCGGCCACGGGCGCGCCCGTCCTCGCCGAGAGGCGCTCGAGCAGGCGGCCGCCCGCGAGCCCCGCCGCCAGGACGGTCGCGAGCCAGGCGCCGTCGGCCACGCGATCAGCGGGGAGCCAGAGAAGCCCGAGTGGCTCGACCAGGGCGGCATCGGCGGCGACGACGGCGATCATGACCCAGGGGAACCGAGCGACGATCGTGTCGCTGGGCGACCGGCCCCGGCGCGTCGCGACAGCCGCGAGGACGAGCAGTCCGAGCAGCAGTGGGTGGGCCGTCAGGGTTTCCAGGGGCGCCAGCCGTCCCCAAGCGAGCGCGCGCGTGTACGAGAGCCGAGCCAGGAGCGGAAGTGCCCAGAAGGCGGTCAGCGCGGCGGCGAGTACCAGTCCCCCCACGGCGGCCCCCAGACGGTGGAGGCGCGAGCCCGGGCCCGACCACGCGGCCAGGACGACGAGCGCGCCGGCCGCTGGCACGTGAGCCGGATGCGTGAGGGCGACGACCGCGAGCAGCGGTACCGTGAGCCACGGAAGGCGCCGGTCCTCCGCCCAGGGCGCCGCCGCCATCAGCACCACCGGCAGGAGCCCCCAGGCCAGGCGCGCCGGCAGCATGCCGACGTGCACGCCGCCCTCGACACCGCTCGTGAGGCCGGCCGAGAGCGTCAGCGCGATGAAGGCGCCGGGGAGCGCGAGCCAGCCGCTCCCGAGCAGGCGCGCCAGAGCGAGAAAGGTGGTCACGGCGGGCGCGAGCCAGGTGAGCCAGAGGAGGCTCTGATAGGTGACGGCGACGTCGATCAGGCCGAAGGAGCCCCGCGCGACGAGCGCGCCCAGATAGAAGAAGCCGGGGGGATAGAACTGCATCTCCGGATAGCCCGCCCACCAATCCGGATTCCACGTCCACGGCGCCCACCCGCGGGCGACGACGTGGTGCAGGCGGTAGAACTGCCCGGGGTGATCGTCGAAGGCGGGGAGCGTCCGGCCGAACGCCGCCGCGCCGAAGGCGACTCCATAGGCGAGCACGAGGAGCAGCGGGCCCAGCCGGGACAACGCCACGGGGTCGGATCATACTGCAATTGACTTCCTCCGCTGTTCACTGTTAACTAAGCGAAATGTCTTGCTGTCGGTGCAGTACAACTCGGGGCTCAATTCCCCTACCGATGGAGACGTGCTCATGGAGAAGCTGAAAGGCCTGAAGTGCCGCGAGTGCGGCCGCCGCTATCCTTCGGCCCCCGTCCACGTCTGCGAGTTCTGCTTCGGCCCTCTGGAAGTCGACTATCAATACGAGGCGCTCAAGGGCGTGGTCACCCGGGCCTCCATCGCCGCGGGGCCACCGAGCATGTGGCGGTACCAGGCGCTGCTGCCGATCGAGGGCGACGTGGCGGTGGGCCATCACGTCGGCTTCACGCCTCTGATCCGGGCCAACAACCTGGCCGACGAACTGGGCTGTCGGGAGATCTGGATCAAGAACGACTCCGTCTGTCACCCCACCTGGTCCTTCAAGGACCGCGTCGTGGCCGTCGCGGTGACCAAGGCCAAGGAGTTCGGCTTCGACACCGTGGCCTGCGCCTCCACGGGGAACTTGGCGAACTCCGTTGCGGCGCATGCCGCCGAGGGGCGGCTCAAGTCCTACATCTTCATCCCGGCCGACCTGGAGCCGGGCAAGGTCCTGGCCACGCTGGTCTACAACCCGACACTGGTGGCCGTGGAGGGCACGTACGACGAGGTCAACCGCCTCTGCTCGGAGATCGCCGACAAGTACCGCTGGGCGTTCGTGAACGTGAACTTCCGGCCCTACTATTCTGAAGGGTCGAAGAGCTACGGATTCGAGATCATCGAACAACTCGGCTGGCGCCCGCCGCAACATATCGTCGTCCCCTGCGCCGGCGGCTCGCTCATCACCAAGATCTGGAAGGCCATCAAGGAGATGAAGATGCTGGGGCTCATCGACGGCCCCGTCGACACCAGGATCCACGCCGCCCAGGCCCTCGGCTGCGGACCGATCGTCACCATGATCAAGAACGACACCGACGTGCTGGTGCCGGTTCGGCCCAACACGATCGCCAAGTCGCTGGCCATCGGCAATCCCGCCGACGGCTACTACGCCTACCGGACCGTCAAGGAGTCGGGCGGTCACGGCGAGCACGCGACGGACCCGGAGATCGTCGAGGGCATGCTGCTGCTCGCGCGTACCGAGGGGATCTTCACCGAGACGGCCGGCGGCGTGACGGTGGCCACGACGAAGAAGCTGATCGAGCAGGGCGTGATTCCCCGCGACGAGTCGGTGGTCATCTGCATCACGGGCAACGGGCTCAAGACCCCCGACTCGCTGTACGAGCGGCTCGAGACCCACGTAAAGATCCGGCCGACGCTCTCGGCGTTCGACCGGGCGCTGACCGACCTCAAGTCCCACGGAGCCCAGGAGGAACACTGATGCCGGTGACGGTGCGTATCCCGACTCCACTCCGCTCCATCACGAAGGGCAACGCCGAGGTCCGCGCCAAGGGGGAGTCCGTCGCGGAGGTGGTGGACGACCTGGAGCGCCAGTTCCCCGGGCTACGGGAACGGCTGGTGGACGACAGCGGAGAGCTGAGGCGCTTCATCAACATCTACGTGAACGAGGAAGACATCCGGTTCATCCAGGGCAAGAAGACGGCCCTCAAGGACGGCGATACCGTCTCGATCGTGCCCGCCATTGCCGGAGGGCGCTGACCCGGTGCGGCCATGGCCCGCATGCGTGTCCGCCTCACGTTTCCGGCGCACCTGATCCAGGAGCCCATCCTCTACCGGCTCGTGAAGGACTTCGACATCGTGATCAACATCCGGCGCGCCGACGTGAAGGCGGACTACGGCTGGGTGGCGCTGGAGATGGACGCGCCCGAAGAGAGGCTTCAGCAGGGTGTGGCCTGGCTTAAGAAGCTCGGCGTCCAGATCGATCCCATCGAGCGCGACGTCGTCGTTCCGTGAACGCTTCGTGAAGACGTTGACCCGGCGGCGGGGGCGGGCGGGGCCCTCGTCGACCACGCTGTCCGACATCGCTCGCCGACCAGTTCTGCACGCGGGGCCGAGACCATACCCTGAAACACGGGTCTCCGAGAGCCCCGCCCACCCCCGCCGCCCCTCGCCCCATCACCTGGCGTTCCCGGGACGGCGGCGCGCCGCCCCCGTGGGGTCGACCTCCGCGCGGGCATCGTGACGACATCTCGCCTCTCGCGTCGGGTTCAAGGCTTCACGGAGTCGGTGATCCGTGAGATGACGCGCGTCGTCAGCCAGCACGGAGGCGTCAACCTGGCCCAGGGCATGCCCAACTTCCCTCCGCCGCCAGAGCTGATCGACGCCGCTCACAAGGCGCTGGACGGCGACTTCCACCAGTACGCCATCACCTGGGGCACGCCGCGTCTGCGCCGGGGCATCGCCGACAAGTACCGGAAGTTTTACGGGATGGAGCTGGACCCCGACCGCCACATCACCGTCTGCTGCGGCTCGACGGAGACGATGCTGTCGACGCTGCTGGCGGTGCTCAACCCCGGCGACGAGGTGATCATCTTCGAGCCGTTCTACGAAAACTACGGCCCCGGCTGCATCATCTCCGGTGCTCAGCCCGTCTTCGTTCCGCTGGAGCCTCCCGAGTTCGGCTTCGACCCCGAGCGGCTGGCCCGGGCGGTCTCGCCGCGCACGAAGGCCATCGTCTTCAACAGCCCCAACAACCCGACCGGCAAGGTCTTCTCGCGCCGGGAGCTCGGCCTCATCGCCGATCTCTGCCTCCAGCACGACCTGCTGGCCATCACCGACGAGATCTACGAGCACATCGTCTTCGACGGGCTCGGTCATACGCCGATCGCCACCCTGCCGGGCATGGCCGAGCGCACGATCACGATCTCGGGAATCTCGAAGTCCTACTCGGTGACGGGCTGGCGCATCGGCTACGCCATCGCGTCGCCGGAGATCAGCCTCGGCATCCGGCGCGCTCACGACTTCGTGACCGTGGGGGCGCCGCACCCGTTTCAGGAGGCGGCCGTGACGGCGCTCGCGCTGCCCGACGCCTATTACGTCTGGCTCCGCGAGATGTACCAGGCCAAGCGCGACCTGCTGCTCGGCTACCTCGAGCGCGCGGGCTTCGTGGTCTACAAACCGGACGGCGCCTACTACATCCTCACCGACGTCGCGCATTTCCTGAAGCGGTACGGCATCGAGGACGACGCCACCTTCGCTATGTTCCTCATCAAGGAGATGGGGGTGGCCACGGTTCCCGGCTCGTCCTTCCACGCCCATCGCGAGCTGGGACGGACGAAGATCCGGTTCTGCTTTCCGAAGACCGACGATGTGCTTCGGGAAGCGGGGGAGCGGCTGCAGAAGCTCCGCTCTCGCTGAGAGCGCCGGGACCGGAACCGTCGCAGCCGAGGCTCCCGATGTTCGATCGGATCAAGGCGTTCTTGCTTCGGGCGCCGGCTTCGCCGGCGCAACGCCACCGGGGTGGTTCGGAGGGGGCCGTGAGGCCCCCTCTGACTATGGATCTCGAGGGGGCCGTAACGTCCGCCCCCTCCGACGTGTGACCGCTCGCGAGGCGGCTCGCGCCATCTTCGAGGCCGCGCTGGCCGCCGGCGACGCCGAGCCCCTCATCGGTCGCGCCCTCCGCGTGGACGGCCCGAAGCTCGTCGCCGGGCCGAGAGCCGTCGACCTCGGCCGTCTCCGGCGCCTGCTCGTGCTGGGCTGCGGTAAAGCCAGCGGGGCGATGGCGCGGGCGGTCGAGGGCGTGCTGGGCGACCGCATCGCCGACGGATTCGTCATCGTCAAGGACGGACACACCGCGCCCACCCGACGCATCCGTTTGGCGCAGGCCGGCCATCCGGTGCCCGACGGTCGCGGCCAGGTAGCCGCGGCGCGGCTCCTCGAGCTGGCCCGGACCGCCGGCGCCGGCGACCTCGTCATGTTTCTGATCTCGGGTGGGGGCTCGGCGCTCACCCCCGCGCCGGCGCCCCCCGTGACCCTGGAAGAGAAGCAGGCGGTCACCAGGCTCCTGCTCGCCGCCGGCGCGACCATCAACGAGCTGAACGCGGTCCGCAAGCATCTGTCGCTTCTCAAGGGGGGGCAGCTGGCGCGGGCGGCGGCGCCGGCGATGGTGCTCACGCTCATCCTCTCCGACGTCATCGGCGACCCGCTCGACGTGATCGCGTCGGGACCGACGGCTCCCGACCCCACGACCTTCGCGGACGCCCTGGGCGTGCTGACCAGGCGCGGCGTTCGCGACCGGGCCCCGGTCTCGGTGCTGGCGCGGCTCGAGGCCGGCGCCCGCGGCGAGGTGGAGGAGACGCCGAAGCCGGGCGATCCGCTGTTCGAGCGCGTCACGAACCTCGTGATCGGTAACAACGCGCTGACCGTCGACGCGGCGGCCGCCGAGGCGCGGCGGCTCGGTTTCGATCCCCACGTCCTCACTCGCGCGCTCGAGGGTGAAGCGCGGGAGGTGGCGCGCGACCTCCTGGCCCGGGCCCGCCGGCTCCGGCCGCCGGCCTGTCTGATCGCGGGCGGGGAAACGACCGTGACGGTCCGGGGGCGCGGGCGCGGCGGGCGCTGTCAGGAATTCGCCCTGACCGCCGCCCAGGAGCTTCGTCCCCACGAGAGCCTGGTCGCCCTCGCCGCGGGCACCGATGGGACCGACGGGCCGACCGACGCGGCCGGCGCGCTGGTGGACGCCGGCACGGTGGCCCGCGGTCAGGCCGCGGGCCACGATCCGCGGGAGTCACTAAAGGACAACGATGCCTACGCGTTCCTCCGGGCCAGCGGAGATCTGGTAATCACCGGCCCCACGAACACCAATTTGCTCGATCTGTACATCATCTTGCAGCCTGGGTGCCCGCGGGATGAGCGAAGCGCTCCAAGTGGCTGAAAAGTTGTGGCGGACCTCGGCGCGCTCACAGGGTTATCCACCGCTCGCGCACAAGTGCGGTGGAAAACTCACCGAGGGCTTCGTGATATTCTTCGAGCGATGTCGCGCATGAATCTGATCGGAATGCTGCCCTCCGAGATGGAAGATCTCGCCGTCGAGCTCGGCGGCTCACGCTACCGCGGCCGCCAGCTCGCCACGTGGATCTATCGCAAGGGCGTCCTGTCGCTGGGGGCGATGTCGGACCTACCCAAGGACTTTCGCGCCGCGCTGGCCGAGCGGGCGGTCGTCGCGCTGCCCGAGACCGAGCGCGTGACGCCGTCGCAGGATGGAAGCCGCAAGCTGGTCTTCCGGCTCGACGACGGCAGCCGGGTGAGCGCAGTGCTCATGCCCGACGACGAGCGCATCACGCTGTGCCTCTCCACGCAGGTCGGCTGTGGCTACGCGTGCGCGTTCTGTCTGACAGGCACGATGGGGCTCGGGCGGAATCTGACGTCGGCGGAGATCGTCGGCCAGCTCCTGGCCGCCAATGCGCTGGCGTTGGAGGAGGGCCGGCGCGTCACGCACCTCGTCTTCATGGGCATGGGCGAGCCGCTGGCCAACCTCGCCGCGCTCGTCAAGGCGATCCGGATCCTCACCGACGCCAGACTCGGCGTCGGCTACTCTCCCCGGCGCATCACGGTCTCGACGGTGGGCCTGGTCTCCGGTATCCGCCGTCTCGGCGGCGAGAACCTCAGGGTGAACCTGGCCATCTCGCTGCACGCGGCTTCCGACGAGGTGCGATCGCGCCTGATGCCCGTCAACCAGTCCTGGAACCTGGCGGCGCTGATGGAGGCCGTGCGCCGGTACCCGCTGGCGCCGCGCCAGCGCGTCTTCTTCGAGTACGTCCTGCTGGAGGGCGTCAACGATTCCCCCGAGGACGCGCGACGGCTCGCGCAACTGCTCCGGGGCGTGCGGGCGAAGGTCAACCTGATCCCGTTCAACGACTGGGAGGGCGCGCCGTTCCGGCGGCCGCCGCTGGCCAGGATCCTAGCCTTCCAGTCGACGCTCCTCGACGCCGGGATCACGACGACGGTCCGCTGGAGCAAGGGCGAGGACATCGGCGCCGCCTGCGGGCAGCTCCGGGAGGCCGTGCCGGAGGGGAGCGCCCGATGACCGGACGCACCGTCTCGTTCGCCACCCTCGGCTGCCGCCTCAATCAGGTGGACACGCAGGAGATCCAGGCGGCGCTGGAGGCGCGCGGCTTTCGAACCGTCCCGCTCGAGGCGCCGGCCGACGTCGTCCTCGTCAACACCTGCACCGTCACCTCGCGCGCCGACTTTTCCGACCGGCAGATGATCCATCGCGCCGTCCGCGGGAGCCCGGGCGCGCGGATCGTCGTGACCGGGTGCTGGGCTCAGACCGATCCCGACGCGGTGGCGCGCGTGCGCGGCGTCGCCCTCGTGGTGGGCAATGCCGACAAGCGCCGCCTGCCCGAGCTGCTCGAGGAGCTCCTGGCCCGCCCCGAGGGCCTCGACCCGACGCCGCGCCGCTGCGTTTCCGACATCGGCACCGAGCATGCGCTGGCGGCGGCGCCTCTGGCCCGGATCAACGGGCGCTCGCGAGCCTTCGTGAAGATCCAGGACGGCTGCCAGCACCGCTGCGCGTTCTGCATCGTGCCCTTCGCGCGCGGGGCGAGCCGGAGCCGCGAGCCGAAGGCGGTGCTCGATCAGGTACGCCTGCTCGTGGAGACGGGCTACCCCGAGGTCGTGCTCACCGGTGTCGACATGGGCCACTATGGCCACGACCTCTACCCCCGCGCGTCGCTGGCCGCTCTGCTGCGCGAGATGATCGAGGTCCCCGGCCTCCGCTGGGTGCGGCTGTCGTCGGTGCTCCCGGCCTACTTCACCCCCGAGCTGATCGACCTGATCACGGGGTCGCCCGTGATCGCGCCCCACCTGCACATCCCGCTGCAGAGCGGGAGTGATCGGGTGCTCCGGCGCATGCGCCGGCCCTACACGGCCGGCATGTACGGGCGGCTCGTCGAGCGCCTGGCCTCGGCGATCCCCGCGCTCGGGCTCGGCACCGACGTGATCGTCGGCTTTCCCCGCGAGACCGACGCGGACGTCGCCCAGACGCGCGCGCTGGTCGAGGCGCTGCCGTTCACCTATCTGCACGTGTTCGCCTACTCGGACCGCAGGGGTACCGAGGCGGCGCGTCTCTGCGCCCACGTGGGCGCGCGCGTCGTCGCCGCGCGTAGCCGCGAGCTGCGCGGGCTGGGCCAGGCCAAGAGCCTGGCGTTTCGCCGGGGGCTCGTGGGCACGACCCAGGAGGTGCTCGTGCTGGAGACGCGCGATCGGGAGAGCGGCCACCTGGTGGGGCTGAGCGGCAACTACGTGGAGGTCGTCTTCGACGGACCCGCCGGCCTCATGCGGCGGCTCGTCAAGGTCCGCGTCACCGGAGTGGACGGGGCGCGGAGCCGGGGGGAGCTGGAGCCCCCCTCCGACCTGTGAGCGAGCCGGGGGTCGGGATCATCGGCGGCAGCGGCCTCTACGAGCTGCCGGGGCTCAGCGACGTGCGGTGGCGCCGCGTGCGCACGCCCTTCGGCCAGCCGTCGGACGAGTACTGCTGTGGGCGCCTGGACGGGCGGCCGGTGATCTTCCTGGCCCGCCACGGGCGCGGCCATCGCCTCATGCCGTCGGAGCTGAACTTCCGCGCCAACATCTGGGGCCTCAAGTTGCTGGGGGCGGAGTGGGTCATTTCCGTGTCCGCCGTCGGTAGCATGAAAGAGGAGATCCGCCCGCTGGACCTCGTGATCCCCGACCAGTTCTTCGACGCCACCAGGCGGCGCGTCTCCTCGTTCTTCGGAGAGGGAATCGTCGCCCACGTGGGCATGGCCGAGCCCGTGTGCCCGCAGCTCGCGACGACGCTCGAGAAGGCCGCCCGGCAGACCGGCGCCCCCGTCCATCGGGGCGGGACCTACATCTGCATCGAGGGACCGCAGTTCTCGACGCAGGCCGAGTCGCGGATCTACCGGAGCTGGGGCGTCGACGTCATCGGCATGACGAACATGCCCGAGGCCAAGCTGGCCCGGGAAGCGGAGCTCTGCTACGCGACGCTGGCCCTGGCCACCGACTACGACGTCTGGCACGAGACCCACGCGACGGTCAGCGTCGAGGCAGTCATCCAGAACCTCCTCAAGAACGTCGCGACCGCCAAGGAGGTGCTCCGGCAGGCCATCCCGGCCATCGCGTCTGTCCGCGCCTGCGCCTGTCCGAGCCTCCTCGAGAACGCGGTCATCACCAGCCCCGGCGCGTTCCCTCCATCGACGCGCCGGCGTCTCGACCTTCTAATCGGTAAGTATTTTCGGGAAGAAAGACGGCATGGGGTGAGATCGGGGTCTAAGCGAGGGCGAGGCCGTGGCTGACCTCCTCGTCGTCGGCTCCGTCGCGCTCGACACCGTCGAGACGCCCTTCGGCAAGGTGCAGGAAGTCCTGGGCGGCTCGGCGACCTACTTCTCGTACTCGGCGAGCTTCTTCACCCCGGTGCACCTGGTCGCGGTGGTCGGGGAGGACTTTCCCGAGGAGCACTTGCAATTGCTCAAGGACCGGGGCGTCGACCTGGCCGGGCTCCAGGTGGCCCGCGGCCGCACGTTCCGCTGGGCGGGCCAGTACGGATACGACCTCAACGAGGCGCGGACGCTCGACACCCAGCTCAACGTCTTCGCCGACTTCCGCCCGGCCGTGACAGCCGAGCTCCGGGGTGCGCCGTTCCTGTTCCTGGCCAACATCGACCCGGAGATTCAGCTCGACGTCCTCCGACAGATGGGGGCGCGCCCGCGCCTGGTCGCCCTCGATACCATGAACTTCTGGATCCAGGGCAAGCGCCAGGCGTTGCTCCGTGTCCTGGCCGAGGTCGATGTGGTGGCGATCAACGACAGCGAGGCCCGCCAGCTCGCCCAGGAGCCCAGCCTGGTCAAGGCGGCGCGAGCCATCGCGGCCATGGGGCCGAAGACGGTGGTGGTGAAGCGGGGCGAGTACGGGGCCCTGATGATCGCGGACGGCTCCTTCTTCATCGTGCCGGCCTACCCGCTGGAATCGGTCTACGACCCCACCGGGGCGGGGGACACGTTCGCGGGCGGTTTCATGGGCTACCTGGCGTCGCAGGACCGCGTGGAAGGTGCGACGATGAGGCGCGCGCTGGTGTACGGTTCGGTCATGGCCTCCTTCACCGTCGAGGACTTCTCGCTCAACCGGCTCACCCGGCTGACGCCGGCCGAGATCGGCGAGCGGTTCGGCGTGTTCCAGGATCTGATGCGGCTTCCGGTTTGAGGGCGGGATGAGCCAGGCGAAATACGAGCGGCTGCTGGGCGTGCTGCGGGAGATGGAGAGCGTGGTGGTGGCGTTCTCCGGTGGCGTCGATTCGACCCTGCTGGCCCGCGCGGCCAAGGATGCCCTCGGCGATCGCGCCATCCTGGTGACCGCCGACTCGGAGACGTACCCCGAGAGCGAGCGAGCGGAGGCCGAGAAGCTCGGCGAGCTGCTGGGCCTGCGCCACCTCATCGTCCGGACGCGCGAGCTGGACAACCCCGACTATGCCCGCAACCCCGCCAACCGATGCTTCTTCTGCAAGGAGGAGCTGTTCACGATGCTCGCGCCCATCGCCGAGCGCGAGGGCTGCCGCTATCTCGTCTATGGCGCCAACGTGGACGACCTGGGCGACCACCGCCCGGGCATGGAGTCGGCCAGGCAGCGCGG